>NZ_JARVCN010000362.1:0-3034 GCF_038442745.1 Crocosphaera sp. Alani8 | reverse complement strand
CATTTCATCCCCATGTCTGAAGCCAGGGGCTTTCATGCTCCGATTTTCGGTAATTAAGGTGTCCCGCACTGTGACGATACGAAATAACCCACTGATAATTTCCCTTGGGGGTGACATTATAAAACCAAAGATAATAAAGGTTATGGCATAAAAGGCAATAATATTCAGAATGGTATTATCACAAAGGGGTTGGATAGAATGTTTAAAATTTTTTATTTTGTTCTTTCTTCTGGAAAAGTTTTTGAAATTCATATATTTGTGAGCGATTAATTATGAAATTTTCGTTCAAATCCTCCTAGTCATAAGAATTGATTATGCTCTTTATGGACTAAAATATCAAATTATAAAGACAAGTTAAAACAAATTTTTCTTAACCTCAGACACTAAAAAAACTCCTATAATTTCATATAATAAGGCAAAAAATTTTTATACCAGTTCTCAGTACTTGTGAGATAGAACGTTGTTTCATTCACTGTATGAGTTGTACTGTCTGTCTCAAAATTTTGCCGAAAACTTGATCCAAAGTCTATTTGTGGAGGCTATGTAGGTAACATGAAATCACAACTGATTGCTCTATTTTCAGCTTTTTCGTTTTTCAGCACCATTGGGCTGAGTTCCTGCGGTACACAATCAAACAATACTACGACCCCGACTGCTCAAGAACCCGCTACAACAGTTGAAGAGACCACACCGGTCCGTGAGGGAGCCGAGAGTTCTGTCCCAGGTGCCGTGTCGAGAGAAGAGGCAGAACAAGTTGCACTCGAGGCAGTAGGTTCCGGTCAAGTAACTTGGAGCGCGCCAGAGGAAGATCGTGGGGCAGCTTGGGAAGTGGAAATCACTCAAGCGGATGGTAGCGAAGTTGATGTACTTGTGGCCCCTGATGGAACGGTTATTAAGCAAGTTGAGAAAGCTGGTAGCGGTCCTGCACTCTCAGGCCCAGGTCCTATCCCAGCGGACGGTGTCATATCAGAGGATGAAGCCAAACAAGCCGCACTCGACTACCTTGGAGAAGGGCAAGTCACTTGGATTAGTCGAGAGGACGAACGAGGAGCCACCTGGGAAGTGGAGATTACTCGCCCTAACGGAAGCGAACTTGATGTGCTGGTAGCTGGTGACGGAACTATTGTTCAATAAGCCATTTCTTGGGTTAATTGACCTAAGATATTTGTAGTAGTTTAAAAAATTATGACTTTAAACCCCGAAAAAAATAGCAATTCTCAATGGCGATTAAATCCAGGTTTTTTAAAAGAAAGCGGCTCAAACTTAGAATCAACTTTAATTCTATTTGGCCGTTTTTTAGCTGACCGCAGTTCCGAAGACCCCTTGCCTGAAAAAAGTTTTTTTACCGCTCAAGGAACATTTGAATGGGGTCAAGAACCTCCCTTAGAAAAAGTAATTAATTCCTCAGAAGATTGGGAATTTTTACTAAAAAATCCCCGTTTATTTCGCCAGTCAATATTTATTATTGAACCTTGGGAACACGTAGGTATTAACGACCTCAATGAGTCAGTAAGGGCCTCCAAAAATGTTGCTTTTATTACTCAGAAAATAGCCGATTGTGACTCCATTTTATTACCTGTTTGGCACACGGGAACCCTTAACCTTGACTCGGTAATACCCATACTTTCTGGAAGTATGGCCGTTATCGTTGAGGGGGGAAACGCTTCCGCTCATGACCCCAGTGAATGGACTCATCCCAACTGCTCAAGGGATGACATAATGGGTTTAGTTGAAAAGCTTATTCTGTCACGTTCTCCCCAGAGCGCACCTGTGATTATGATTTGTGTAGGTCATCAACTAGCAGCTGAAGCTCATACCAGTCTGCTCAAAAAAGTTACCGAAGCAGTGCTAAATACAGAATTTCTTCTCGGTGACAAAGAAGAAGAAGCATTAATTTCCCTGAAGACAGTTTGCCAAAAAATTCGCTCTATTGGTGAAACTCTTCAGATAGAAAAGCGAGATGGTAGAATCGTTGCCAATGGTTGGCATGATAGTAATTTTTCAGTGGTTCTCAATGAAGATAAGGAAATTGGAGAACGTCATTTATTGCCTTATAAAACCCCTAGTGCTAGACGATCAAAAATTCCGATTGAGTTGCTCGAAGCTCATAAACTTATGGCTGATGAATACGAAGGTGTAATTGATCGTATGATTTTAGAACATGGACGTGATGTGGCAATTTCTATGTTTCACTATGATGAAGTGAACGAAGAAGCAATTCTTTTTGCTAATTGGGCTTACATCGCCTTATATAATGCTATTGTTCCTCATCGATATGTCATCGCCGGTAGCCATCTTTCTTGGTTATTAGAGTTACCCTATTCAGTAGAAATTTTAGCTTCAACTGAAGCTAACGGGGAAATCTTAACGGAATGTTCTTGTACTTGTATTAACTATAAAGATTTTGAAACTAAAAAAGTTCGTCGTTCTTTTACTTGTCAGTTTCACCCAGAACTTTTGCATGATTTAAGAGAAATTGGCCAACGTCCCGAACCTTCTTATGCTGAACTTAAACAGAGTGATGGCATTCGATTATTAATTAGATTACCTTATGAAGGAATGCAGGAATAAATAATCTGTTCCCCGTTCCCCGTTCCCTGTTCCCCAAAGTGATAACTTTTTGTACCTTATCAAGTCGCAATTTGCTGTAGGATATATGAAAAATAAATTTAGAGGATGTTGTACCGCTCATGTTTACCCCAATTAGAGAAACAAAATTAAAGCATTTATTTAAAATTTTAGATCGTAATCATGACGGGATACTAACCCAAAAGGATTTTGAGCAAGTTATCCATGAAATCACCACAATAAGAGAATGGAAATGGGGAACTCCTGAATACGAAGAACTTCATTTTTTTTGGATGGGTTTTTGCGATCGCTTACAAGTTTGGGCAGATAGAAATGGCGATGGAAAAATTACAGAAGCTGAATGGTTATGGTATTTAGAACAAATGCTAGATCGTTTTGAAGCGTCCTATATTAAACGAAGCTTCTCAAAAAGTCTGGGGGGACTCGCCGAAAGTTAGGGGACAAA
>NZ_JARVCN010000361.1:0-25877 GCF_038442745.1 Crocosphaera sp. Alani8 | reverse complement strand
CCAAGACCACCATGATTTACTCCCATATCGGCGATCGCTGGAGTCATAATCCGGCCCTGTTGTTGTTGGCGAATAAGCCGAAATTGGAGGAAAATATAATGAGAAGAATTAAGCAACTACGAGAATCGTTGACAAGAATAGATCCGCTTCGTCTAACTCTTCATGAAGAAGAGACACTAAGGATTTTCGACAAAATGTGTGCTTAAGTTAGCAGATTAGCTAAGATAATAGCGACAAAACCGAACTATGTTTCACTATGCAAGTCAAACGACAAAACATTAATCTCCTCGTAGATGATAATGCGATGAGAATTTACCTCGTTAGTCCCGACAAAGTTGGAAAATATCCAGGGATTTTATTCTACAGTGATATTTATCAACTAGGTTCTCCCATAACTCGTTTAGCGGATCATTTAGCCGGATACGGTTTTGTGGTGGCGGCCCCAGAAATCTACCACCGTCAGTTACCCATAGGGACAGTGATTGAACCTACGGAGATAGGAAAGATTCAAGGGAACGAAGCCGCTAGAAAAACCTCGACATCAGAGTTTGACACCGATGCTAATGCTGTAATTGAGTTTTTGAGTCAATATGATGAGGTGACTTCTCAAAAAATAGGTGCAATGGGGTTTTGTATTGGAGGACATTTGGCGTGTAGGGCTGCATTGAATCCCCTAGTTAAAGCTTCAGTGTGTGTTTATCCTACAGGAATTCATAGTGGTAAATTGGGAAGAGAAAAAGCCGATACCTTAACAAGATTTTCTGAAATTAAAGGAGATTTATTATTAATTTTTGGGAGTTTAGACCCCCATGTTCCAGAGGAAGGGAGAAATACAATTAAGCAAGCCTTAGAAAAAGGGAAAGTCAAACATACAATTAGAGAATACGTTGCTAATCATACGTTTATGCGAGATGATGGCTATCGATTCGATCCCGTCTCCAGTGATCAAGCAAGCCAAGAAATAATTTCTTTTTTGCAATCAATCTTGAGTGATAATGATTGAAAAGATAGAAACAGCCTTATCAGTAAGAGGATTAACAGAATATATAAAGTTACTACTAGAAGAAGATCCCCAATTAATTCAAGTGTGGGTCACAGGGGAAGTATCGAGTCTCCATGTTCACCGAGTGGGAATTTTTTTTACCCTAACTGATAATCAAGGTCAAGCAACAATAAAATGTGTGGTTTGGAACGGGCAAAAAGAGCGATTACTTGAATTACCCAAGTTGGGGACAGAGATTTTAGTTAAAGGAAATGTGCGCCTTTATGGGAAAAAAGGAGAATATCAATTAACGGTATTCCAAGTGTTGGCGACAGGGGAAGGACTACAGGCACTACGGTATCAACAACTAAAAAGCCGACTTGCAAGTGAAGGATTATTTGATAAGCATCTCAAGCGAACGCTCCCCTCATTTCCTCAAGTAATCGCAGTAGTGAGCGCAGCAACCGCAGCAGCGTGGGGAGATATCCAAAAAACATTAAGCCAAAGAAATCCAGGAATAAAAGTATTATTTTCCCCTGCAACAGTTCAAGGTTTTGAAGCTGCATCATCTATCGTCAAGGCCATCGAACGAGTGAATAATGATAGACGAGCAGAAGTAATTATCTTAGCCAGGGGAGGGGGAGCCGTCGAAGATTTGTTCTGTTTTAATGACGAAAGGGTTGTCAGAGCGATCGCAGAATCCTCTATTCCAATCATTACGGGGATTGGCCACCAACGAGACGAAACTTTAGCTGATTTAGTGGCCGATGTTAACGCTCATACCCCAACCGCAGCAGCAGAAATGGCCGTCCCCTCTTATGAAGTGCTGCGAATAGAACATCAACAGCGTAAAGAGCGCTTAGTTGCTAGTCTCAAGCAAAGGCTTAGAAAAGAATCAGATCAATTAGCCTCATTGAAAAACCGTCTGAAAAATCTTCCGGTTAATGCCACTTCACTCAGAGAAGCGAAGATGAAAACTGTTATGTTAAAGCAAAAATTGGAAGCTTTAGATCCTCATGGGGTTTTAGAACGAGGATTTTCATTAGTCCAACAAACTGATGGAGAGATTATCCGAGAAAGTGAACAATTAATAGAAGGACAAGAATTAACGATACAATTACCCCAAGGAACCATTAAAGTAAAAGTCACCGAAATTTTGTCGTAGTTATGCCCTCCACTACCCCACAAAACGATTGGAATTACGAAACAGCAATTTCCTCTGTAGAAGAAATGATCCAGAAAATAGAATCAGGGGATTTACCACTAGAAACAGTATTTTCTCAGTTTGAACTAGCAGTAGAAGAAATTAATCAATGTGAGCAGTTTCTTAATCAAGGAATGGAAAAAATGGAGTTACTGATAGAAACTTTGGAAGATTGCGAAGAAGAATTTTAATTTAGTTGTGTGGATTATTGAACAATTTTCAACTGAGATTTTTGTTTTTTACTGGATTGAGATTGGACATCAAGAACTTCACATAAATAATCGAGTTTTTGCTCAAGAGACTCTAATTTCGTTTCTAGTCTCTGGTTCTGCTCTTTGACCTGTAAAGAAAGAAAATCCATTTCAGTACGGATATTTCGGATAAGGGTTGAATTAAGAGTGGCTTGAGAATAGCTTTGAGGCTCATTCATCGCAAGAGTAGGAGAAGTAACAAAATCTTCAATCAATTTAGAAAGTAAACTATTTTTAGTCCATCCTCCTGCTTCTAATTTTCTCTCAAATTCTCTTTTTAACTCAGGAGTTAGACGAATATTCACTTGAGGTTTTTCGTTCATATTTCTTTTTCAAAAAGCTTTTAAAAGTTGTCGTAATTCTAACAAAACAGTTATCTATTGTCTAGTTTTTTCTGGCAAATATAGCACCTTGTGTCAACGGATTGCAGATTGCAATCTATATTTTCCAATCTTTCTGTCAAGAGACTTATCAAAAAAATGCTATCAAATGATAGCAAATGATAGCAAATGCTATCATTTGATAAAAAAAATATAAAGAGTAGAAAAAAGGGTTGTCAAAAGAAAATCAAATGTGTAATAGTTCCAATAGTTAACTTAGAGGATTGACAGTCTTTTCTAAATAGAGACTGGAAAAAAAGCCAGCCAAAGAGAGAACAAAAACTAGAAGAAAATCAATGCTCGCCAATCGTTGATGTTTCTACTCACGAGAAAGTCTTGGTAACTCAGACTATCAAGAGATTAATCAAAACTGAAAGGAAAAAAGCTACCAGTTCGCCACGGGTAGCCCACTGAAATTAATTTTTATTACCCTTTAATTGTAGAGGAAAAAGACAATGTTAAGCAATGTAAAAGAGCCAAAAGTCATAGCAGCGCAACGAAAAAAAGAACAGTTGTTAGTAGCAACATTGATAGTTCTATATGTGTTGCAACTGGTATGCACAGCCCCTTATTTATGGACATTTGTAGGATTAGGGAGTGCTTATTGTTTATGGCAGCAAAACCCCAAGTTAAAGAAATATAGAAAGTTCGTGATTTGGGGCTTAGGAATTATTTCTTTACCCATTCTGCTGAGTTTGTGGGCTGAACCGTCTCATGCAGTTTTGTTGACGAGAGTACAAGCTTTTTTGACTAGCTCGTTCGCAACAGGAACGGATGCTAATTATGCCAATGTGGTCAATATGATTGTCAACACAATGCGAGGAATCTATATTCTATTTCTCGTAATTGCAGGTTGGGGTGCATTTCAAGATGTACAACAAGGACAAGAAATGTCAGGAATGGCCAGAACCATGATCGTATCCTTGCTAGGAGTCTTTGCCATTGATGTGATGAGCGTGGTTATTGTCCCTGGAGCATAAATAACTTACCCGTATCTTGTTATCACGTGAGGATGGTCTGATCTTATCCCAGACCAGACCTCTTTTCTCCCAAATAAGAAAAATGGCTACGGAATTTAGACAAGTTAACCGAGCGTTATCGTTGCAGCCCAAAGCAGGGCCATTTGATTTATATCAAGTCTTAGTATTTGTGGGATTTGGCCTACCAGGTTACTATCTCAAAGAATTAATCGGAATTTCCTGGTTAATAACAGGGATATTAGTGACAACTGCCACAGGGATCTTTTTAGTGTTATTGGGGAAAAAACCGTGGTTATTCTTCAGTCGCATTAATAAAATTCCCAATAGTTATCGGGGTGGGGTGTTTTATGAGTCTCTCATTGAGCAAGAAATTTCTACTCATTAATAATGTAAAAAAGTTGAACAATGAAAGCAAGGAAAGAGATCGCAGCCAAACCAAAGAAAAAAAGACAGACAATAACCCTAGATCCGTGGGAAGATTCAGTACATTATCAAACAATGGTATCGTTTCGCTATCGGGGGATGAACGTCGGAGCGTATTTACTGAAGAAAAACCCAAAGTCGCCATTTAGTTTGGTGTTTGGTTTTTCGACACCAGGAATACATAGTTTTCTGAGTGATGGAAAACTAGAGAAAACGTTTGATTCTTTAGAAGTAGGGTTGAAAGATTTACCTCAAGGAGAAAGAATTACCTTTCACTTAGGGGCGTATCAATCGGATGCTAATCGTCAAGCACATTTAGAAAAATTGCTCGAATCAGCCCCCTCAGATGAACTAAAATTTTTACTGGCAGGGGAAAGGGGAAGAATTAGGCAATTAGCCCGTGAAGGATTAAGAGAGCCAAAATCTCTGAATATCTTTTGCACCTATCAAACTCGTAAGGGGGAAAAGCATCAAGATTGGTTAGATATTGCTTTGCAGAAACTAAACGAGAACTGGCAAAAATTCCAGAATAAATCAAAGCGAGTGCAAACCAATCAGATTAAACGCATCCTTAAACGGGCATGGGGGGACGGTTTTATCCATTGGAAGCAAATTCTAGAAAATAAATTAGGACTCAGAGTAACACCGATGAGTCCGCAAAAGTTGTGGGAGTATTTATGGGGCCGAATCAATGAAACGAAATGTCCCATTGGAGTGCCTCAGCAATTAATTGTCTCCCCCGACCAACCCTTGGTAGAAGAAATCAATTCCCAGATGCACGCAACCACCCTATTACTAGAAACAGAACCGAAGTATGCAAGAGAATATGTGAAGTTGGGGGAAAAATACTTAGGCATACTAACATTTTGGGAAAAACCAGGAGGATGGTCCAACAAACGCTCGCAATTGCATTATCTGTGGGATATTGTCGCAAAAGACTTGGTAACAGATACAGAGATTATTACCCAAATCGAGCCGGGGAATAGTAAACGGGTGGCTTGGAAAATGTCTCAAGTTACCAAGCAGTCGATGTCGAAAGCGAGATATTTAGCCGAGCGGAATGAAGCCGATGTTGCATCGAAGCTCAGTGCCTCATCAGGAGAACAAGCACAAGAGAAAATCTTGATGGGAGAAACAGCTTATTATGTGGCCACGACAATTCTGGTGAAACGCAGAAATCTAGAAGACTTAGAGGAAGCGTGTCGTTACATAGAAAATTGTTTCCATCGACCAGCGTTGGTTCTAAGAGAGAGACATATCACGTGGGATATGTGGCGACAAACCTTACCCATAGTGGACGAAAAGCTATTAGGGGGGTTACTGACAGGAAGACGCATGATGTACCTCAGTGGAGAAGTGCCAGGATTTCTGCCAGTGATCACCACCCATAGTAAAGATACCGAAGGACTAGAACTGATAGGGGAAGATGGAGGAACCCCGTTATATATTGACCTATTTAACACAGGAAACGATAAACATCGGCATTTAGGGGTGTTTGGCACAACTCGTTCCGGGAAAAGTGTTTTAGTAGGGGGAATATTAACCCAAGCCTTACCGAGAAATATTCCTGTGGTGGCCATTGACTATCCTAAACCGGATGGTTCCTCAACGTATACAACATATACCGAATTTATGGGAGAGAGGGGAGCGTATTTTAACGTTGGAGAGCAATCAGTTAACTTATTTGACCGCCCTAACTTAAAACGATTAAGTGTCAAAAAACAAGAGGAAAGGTTTGAAGATTATAAAGATTTTCTTGTTTCTTGCCTGCAGGTGATGGTAGTTGGAGAAAGTAGAGACATATTACTGAACCAAACCGTAAAAACCCTGCTTTATCAAACAATGAACCGTTTTTTTAGAGATGCAACCATAAAAGAACGGTACGAGTTAGCAGAATCAGCAGGACTAGGGTCATCTGAATGGGAGGATATGCCCACCTTATGTGACTTTTTGCTTTATTTTCGCAACTTAGTAGAAGGTGGAGATTTTGACCAGCTAAGACGAAAAAAAACCGTGGCCATTGGGACAGCCAATTCCCTGTTAGATAGGGCGTTAGAGCAAATCAGCTTAAGGCTTCAATACTGGACAGAAAGTCGAGTCGGAGGGGCAATTTCTAAACCATCCTCTGTTCCCACCAATGCGTCTTTGATGGTGTTAGCACTGCGACAAGTATCGGACAACGAAGATGCAGCGATTCTGTCTTTGGTGGCCTATGCGGCTGCGCTACGGAGGGCAATGGAATTTCCCTTAAGTATCTTTTTCATTGATGAGAGTCCGATTTTATTCAAATTTCCTTCCATTGTGGATTTAGTCGCCAGTATTATTTCTAATGGTTCTAAATCAGGAGTTAGAGTTGTGCTTTCGGCACAAGATCCCAATACAATTTTTAATTCAGCATCAGGACAACAAATTTTCCAGAATCTGAATACTCGAATTATCGGCAGAATTCAACCCTCAGCCATAAAGAGTTTCATAGAAATTCTAGGGTATCCCGAAGAGTTAATCGCCCTTTGTGCCAATTTTTACCCTAAAGCTTATGGAATGTACACCAACTGGTTAGTTGATGATAGCGGAACAAAAAGCGTATGTCGTTATTATCCGGCTCCGGTTCAATTGGCTTTGGTAGCAAATAACCCGGATGAACAACTGGTGCGACAAAAATTTTTGGACGCTTATCCAGATAAATTTGAAGCGATTTCGTTATTTTCTAATGCCTTAGTCGAATCAATCCAGTCAAGTAAAAAATTGGATATTGTAGCGACCAAGTATTTACCAACAGCCTTTGAGCAAGAATTAGCAGCTTAAATCAGTCACCTCCTTATCAGTGAATTATTGGAAATCTAAGAAAAATCATGAAAAAAATCGGTTTAACCACAACAATTCTCGTTATTAGTCTGTCATCTCCTGTTTTAGCAGCAACGAATAACAACCCAGAACAGTATCTCAATGATACCTATAACCCACCCACATCTACTAACCCAGAATCATCTCAAACAATCACCTTTGAAGATATTACATCGGGGATTAACGATATTACATCCGGAATTAATGGGGAACTAGATGGGATTAATAATACATTAGGGGGGATAGTTGGCACGATTGATGGAGGATTTAACCAACTACTAGGAATTTATCAAGATTTAACCAGTCCATTGTCGAATTTGTTTAATAATGCCACAGAAATGGCGAATCTGGTTCATCGGCTGATTGGGTTTCCTTCTCAAATTGGTGGTTGGTGGAACGTAATGTTAGGGACAGTAACAGGAAATATAGATCCCTGTTTTAACCCCCCATCCACTGGTCAGACAGCACCATTTGTCTATGAACCCGGTTGGTGCATGGGAGGGGGAACTGTAGGAAGAAGACAAGGCTCTGGGAGTAGCAATAGCAACAGGAGCGAAGATATTATAATCGGGGATGGTTCAGGAGATACCGTTCACCCCATTGAGACTAATATACCCCAAAATCCGGATTTACCCCCTGCACCCCCTATAGGCAGAAAACCCACTAATACTGGAGACATCATCAAAGACTCAACTGGAGAAGCCGGCATACCAGATCCAGCCGAACTGCGGTGGCGAATGCGAGCAGCCATTGATGATGGTGGTGTGGTTGATTTATTTGAAGCCAACTCGTCTATTGTCAAACATTATTACGGAAACATGGGTGAAAGGGCTGCTACTTTCATGAATTCTTTGGGAGTTTTGGGGAACGTCGGACAAGCCAAGATGAAACAAGAACAGCAAGATATCCAAACCACGGTAGCCTCTACTTTGGCCACAGCTAATGTAGCCCGAACCCATAACGTAACCCAAGACGTGATGAAAGACATGGTAGGGATGCAAGCGTCTCAAACAATGCTGCTTGGTTCGTTGGTTTCAGCCAATCAGCAAATGCGCCAAGATAACGCCTGGTCTAATCTCAATCTTCGTAACATTTCTCGTTCTTTAGACCAGGCTAACCGAGATCGTCGCCTCGACACCAGTAGTGATGCCTATCAAGTCATTCAAAGAACGGCACAAATGCGACTGTTTTAAATAAGTTATTAGTTATTAGTGGATTATCGAAAATCATGTTAGAAATATTTGAACAGGCAGTAGAAACTAACAAAAATATCAAACAAGAATGGTTAGATATTTGGGATCAAGTTCTGATTGGTTCTGGGGCAGTAACCGGTCAATATCTATTTGCTATTTTGTGTTATGTGGGATTAATTGCTGCTTCAGGAACTTTAATTATTTTGGCTTTTCATTATCAGAAAATGCTTTTAGAAAAAAACTATCAAGAGTATTTTCTGAACTTGATAATTCCTTTAATTCTAGTAATTTTACTATCAAATAATGGCAAAATCTTGGCGCATTTTTGTTTAGATTGTCGAAATTTAATTAATAATATCAATCAACAAGTATTAGATTTTGCTGTAGTAGGAGCCAGTTTAGAGGAACAATTTGCTGAATTACAAGAAATTAGTGGAATGCGAATGTTAGTTTCTGAAAGGTTAAAGCATTGCGAGTATATGATGGGGCAAGAGCAACTCGAATGTTTACAAGTAGAACTGGCTACTGTCAAACAAGAAATTCAAAACTTAGGGGGAGCGAACGTAACTTGGCGAGAAAGATTACTAAATTATATTACTTACACAGAACAAGAACTGGATCGTGTCTATTCTGAAGCAGGGGTAACTTCAGAAAACAATATTGTAGACCCCACTTATAGTTTATCATCAGGAATTAATGAAGCGATTAAACTGTTACTTCGAGGAAAAGAAGGGGCGACTTATGCTTCAATGGCAGCCTGGATGCAAGGATATCAACACTTTTTAGAAGCTTCTTTATTGATAACAACCATAGCTGCGCCTTTGGCAGTGGGGGGTTCTTTGTTACCCAAAGGAGAGAGGGTTGCCATTGCTTGGGCAATTGGTTTTTTCTCCATTGGTTTTGCCAAATTGAGTTTCAACATGATGGCCGGTTTAACCGCAGCAGCGACGGTTAATAATATTACCTTCACTGAGGATAATGTGCCTTTATATATGGTGTTTGGCTTTTATGCGCCGGTGTTCAGTTCAGCGTTAAGTGCAGGAGGCGGCATGGCCGTTTGGACAGGAATGGCTAATGCTCTCAAATCTACGGTTAGCACTGGTCTTAATGTAGCAGGTCGTTTCATTTAGTAGAGAGGGAATATGTTTAAATTAACAACTTCACCCAACCAGAAAAAAACGAATGATTCTACTCTTTCAAAAGAACAAGAGCCTGAGCAAAAACCAGGAAAAGAACAGTATTCGAGACTAATTCCTAAAGAGAACAAATTACTATCAAAATTTGTTCTAAGTTCTCTGATTATTCACTTAGTCACTGTTACCATTTTAGGATTTTTTGCCATTGTTTTATATCGCTTAGCAGTGCGTCCTGCTCCGACTTTAGTTCAATTAGAAGGGGGACAAGCCATCAGTGTTACAGCAGGGGTTTCTACTTATCGCGAGCCTGAATTGATTAAAAAGTTTGTCGGACAAACTGCAACCAGTCTTTACAATTGGTCAGGAAAAATTAAGGGAGAAAAAGATTCAGGAATTGTAGTCAATCCTGAAGAGGAACTGATAGTAACAACTCCAGTATGGTCCGCTAGTTTTAGTTTATCGGAAAAAGATAATTATCGGGTTTCTTTTCTAGAAAATTTAGCGGTTTTTACTAATAAATTACCGATAAATATTTGGGGATATGGCAATAGTTTCCTAAAGATAAGTCATATTCGTGACCCCATCGAATTAAAGCCGGGTCACTGGCAAGTGGATATGATTGCCTATTTACTGTTATTTGACAGAGGCAAGTTAGTGGGTCAAGGTATTCCTTTTAACAAAACCTTTTACGTAAAAGCCATTGAGCAACCACCCTTATTACTTGATGAACAAGCGACGGCCATTCAAAAAGCGATTTGGAATAGTCGTTCGGCACAACTCGAAATAGAAAATATTACGGATTTACAAGAGGAATAAGCCATGTCAGAAAACATGAATACTCAAGGAAATGTCCCTGAGAGTATAGAACGCTTAAATGCTTTAGCTGGTTTCAATCAAGACGAACCAGCGGAAAATACATTAACCATTAATTTTGAGGATGGAGAAGATGAGGACTTTCTCGTTCCTGCTGAAGAACTTGATACAGATGCTCCTGTTTCAAGAATGTCTTTTATGCCTCAATCTCTTAATAAAGTAGGTATTGGGGTTGCTGTTTTACTCATCATTGGAGGGGTTGGGTGGCACACTCTGAGTAACTCACAAGAAAATGAAGAAAAAACGGGAAATGAAAGTGAACAAATAGAAGAAGAAAATAACTTATTTCCAGAAAGTAACAGTGATATCTTATCTTCAGATGGGGAAGAACTAGGTAAGCTTAAAGCTGAACTAGCAATGAAAGAACAAGAAAAAGAACTTGAGAAAATCAACCAGCAAGCTCAATCTAGTTCACAAAAGCAGAAAACTTCACCACCAGAAGTCCAACCACCAACTCGTAAAACAACTACCACAAGCAATCGGGTTTCTTCTTCACCACCGCCCCCACCACCCCGTCGGGTACAGACACCACCACCCCCACCCCGTCAGGTAACGGTGCAAAGAGTTACCCCTCCGACTCCCAAACCAACACCACCACCAGTTCCCACTCCTACTCCTGTCAGTGCTGATACCTCTGGCCAACCCAAGGTTGACCCTGAAACCGCTTGGTTAACGGCTTCTCAAGTAGGTAGTTTTGGTGGCAATGCTAAACAGAATCAGAATTATACTGCTACCCCCCCCATTCTCTCCGGACCCTACGACCCTATTTATTCAGGAACCGATGACCCTATGGTGATGGCTTTGGCTCCTCAACAATCTTATCAGCAACCTTATCAGCAACCTTATCAGCAACCTTATCAACAATCTTATAGAGAACCTGATCCCCAACCTTATCAGCAAGTCAGTTATCAAGACCGACAACAGCAACTTAACCCCCATAGAACACAACAAACCAGACAAGTTCCTAGGGTTGACCCATCTCTTGAGGCTCCGGTCTTAAATGGCGTGAAACGAGATGTAGCGGTTATCCCTCCCAACACTCGTATTCAAGGGGTTTTACGAGAGGCGATCGCATGGGATGATCCGAGTTTAGTTCAATTCGAGCCTGTGCTAATTCAATTGAGTCAAGGGATTACGGATGACCAGGGAAAGCAAATCATCCCACCAGGAGCAGAAGTAACAGCAATGGTGCAACAAGCTAGACCATCAGGTTTAGTTCTACTTACTGTCACCAGTATTGATTTCCCTACAGCAGTTGGCTACCGATCTATCCCTATTCCCCCAGGAGCGATGGCCATTAAACAAGTTTCGGGAATGCCTTTGATGGCTCAAAAGATAGAACAACCAGGACAACAACCAGGAGTCGATAGAGGAGGATTAGTTCTTGATGTTCTGGGTGCGACTTTACCCATTCTCAGTGGTGGGTCTTCTGGGAACCCTTACCAAGATATGTACCGAATTAATCAAATTCAACAACTCTATGGCAAATATCGACAACAAAAACCCCAATATTTTTCTCCCACTGCTAGGGCTACTATTTGGCATCTACAACAAGAGACCGAAATTGAGCTTATTGTTCGTCAACCGATTCGCATTTTTGAGGAGAACTAATCATGCTTAAACCAACTTTTTCTTCCCTGATTATTGTTCTTGCCGTCTTGGTGATGACTCCTGCTTACTCTCAAGACATCCGTACTATTGCTCCTGGGATCGCATCAGGAGAAAGTGGTTCTCTGCCAAGACTACAAGTTTGGCCAGGTTCAGGGTTAAATATCAGTTTTTCAAAAACAGGAGAGTATATCCAAAAAGTCTGGTTAGATGACCCATCTAGAATAACGACGGATTTCGATGCCCCTATCAGTAGTGGCAATGCCCAATCAATCCATTTAAAACGCATTAACACTCTTAAGTTTGAGAACTTACCCACATCCCCCTCAACCTTACTGACGGTCATAACAAATAAGAATCGTTACCAGTTTGTATTAACCTATGGCAAAGGCAACCCCCAATATTACGGTGTGACCGTTGCTCAACCGAAACCTAGTCCAACGACTCGGAACATTCCAGGAAGGTTAGGGGGTGCAGACACTATAACAAGTTTGAGAATGGGAATGCTTAAAGCCCTCAATGAAGGGTTAATTTCCCCAAATCAAGGAAATATGGTTCTCGTAACAAGAGTTAATAATGTCTTGAGATTAGTATCTACGGGAAGAACACTCGATGAAGCTGCGGGACTCTCAGGGGTGTCCCCTCAGTTTCTCGCTCGTCTCTCTTCGATGGGACAAACCGAGCGGTTTAGACAGCAATTAGAAAGCAATTACTCAACTTCTGAACCGCTTAATAATTCCATTCTCGAACTATTTTATCCTAAGCAAAGAGAATTGTTGTTTGAAGATAAATTAAATCAATAATTAAGCCAAAAATGAATCAAAAAAACCAATATTTTTTAAAAAAATTTAGAAAAAAGTGAGGAGTTAAATCATTTTATTATCCCGTCATAAAATTCAAGATATTATCGAAATAAAAGCCGAAAATTCTCCGTTAATCAAAGAAGCTAGTTTAAAAGTTTTAGATGTAGCAACTGTGTTCCAAATTGCTTTACTAGGAATAGTTTTTCTTGAGTTTGTGAATAGATGTTGTCGAAAATGTAAAAACAGATTTAAAGTCAAAATAAATTAAGTTTTACGAGTTTTTCAAATAGTTATTAATTTGCACCATAACTGATTAGTGTGATGCTTAGAAGAATCTTTGTCTTTTTTTTACTAATAATAATCGCCTTAGTCTGGTTAACTGGGATACAACCCCATCAAGTTGCAGCCCAAGAAGATGTCTTTTATACTGTTGAGCAAAGTTCGACGATTCCCACCATGACGTATGAAGGTGTGACCTACCCAGATTGGGAAAATTTAAGTTTTTCGTCTATTCCCCCTTCAATGGGTGCTGGTCATTTTAATCTATCGGAAATGGCTGGGCAATTGGGGTTAGAACCCAACGATTTAATTCGTCAGTTTGGATATGATCCCTCTCGTTCTTGGGATGTAGGAACCCCTATTGAAAATATTTTAAAGTTAGGCGATTTACGGACGAATTCTAACTTAGAAAACTGGACGATTAATAACATCGCTAGTTATACGGGGATGGACTCATCGCTTCTGCGATTGGCTGACTTTGGCCTTCTTGGTAGGGAAAGTATCGAGGATTTGGTTGATGCTGTTCCGTTGTTGGGATCTTACCGTTTAAGGGATGTTATACCCTTATTTGATTTAGTTAAAACTCGTGTCACCCCTGAAAAAGCAGTTAGGTTAGGGAGGCGAAGTTTAGCTTCATTAAGTGACAGGTTAAATATTGGAACCATAAAACTTGAAGAATTAGATTTAACTCAATATGATTTAACTTCGATTCCCAATTTAGAAAATGCTAAGTTTGGCAGTTTTATCAACTGGGAAGATTCTTTTTTAAGTGAAATTCCAGGGTTAGCCAATGTTCCTATTGCTAGCTTTATTTTAGATTTAGCTCAAGGAGGGTTTTTAGCGAAACTAGATATCGTTTTCGGGGAAAAAGAAGCGAATCGAACTAATACTATTTCAGGGAGTTATCAAGAAGGGTTTAAAGTTCCTTGTGAACAAGAAAATTGCGCCCATATTGAGTTAACTGATGCTATCCCTTCCCCGACTCGTCCTCTACATGGGAAACAGTGGATTTCGGGTAAGTCTCAACGAGTTAAAGGGGGTTCAGGACTTCTGGGTTCCATGTTCGGAGGTTCAGAACCCACAGGAAGACACCCGTTTGGGGAGATGTTCAAAGTCGTTCTTACTGATACCAACGAGTCAACCGGAACTGCTAGTTTTAGTATCTATTTTCGTATTTGTGGCCAGATTTTTTGGTCAGGTAAAACTTGTACTCCTTATATAATTGGACCCTTCCCTTGGTTCTCCCACAAAGAAAAAGACTTTGTTTTCGTGGGGGTAGATGGTGTTGATGCTGAGGTTCCTGATTATCTACCACCTGTTCCCTCTGTTGGGTCTATCCCTCCTGAAATTGCTGATAATTTGCCTCCTGGTTTTCAAGGAGAGGGTTATTCTCCCGATGTCAGCGAGCTAAACTTTGGCTCAACCGACGATTGTGAAACTTACAAGGGTGTTCACATGGGGGCTTTGAAAGAGGCGATCGCTAAAATAGAAAGTGAAGGAAGTGGAGGCTACTATGCTGTTGGGGACTGGGCTTCGTGTGGGATAAATTGCACGATTCCTGGGGGTCATGGGCTTGGTAAATACCAATTTATGACTTATAGAGAGGAGGTAGTTGCTCTTTATGGAAGTGAGGGACGCTCGGTTCTAGACCGAAGTTATGCTCAAAATATTTCTAAAGCAGAGTTGCGAGAATCGATAAAAAAATACTTTCCTCCAGAAGCGCAAGATAAGTTATTTTTTGAAGACTTTAAAAAAATGATGGCTAAAGCTTTTGATCAAGGACATCGAGGAAAAGACATTGTATATATGCTCGGAGGGTGGCATTATGCAGGTAGAGGTAGTTTTAACCAAGGTTATGCTGTTCGAGCTAGAAAATTATATCAGCAGTTTTTAAAGGAATCTAAGAAAAAGTGTTCTCGAAAAGGAAAATGTACAGGTAAATTTATTCATCCCTCTCCAGGATACATACGAACAAGTAGATTCGGAGAATGTCGACCATTAGGATCTTGTAGTCGAAGTCACGCAGGGACAGATGTTGGAACCCCTATTGGCACTAAGATAAGAGCGTCTGATGGAGGTACAGTTACTTACACCAGTACCTATAGGGGTTATGGCATAACAGTCGATATAAAACATTGTGAGTATACAACTCGGTATGCTCACTTGAGTAAACCCCTGGTTAAAAATGGTCAGAAAGTTAATCAAGGGGATGTTATAGCTTTAAGTGGACAAACAGGCATTGGTAGTGGTCCTCATTTACACTTTGAGATTAGATTAGGAGGACCTTGGGGTAAAGCTTTAGATCCAGAAAAATTCATTAATTTTTAGGAACAACTTATGAAGTATAAAAACTTGGGAAAATATGTACTGTTAGCTTGCTTAGTTAGTATTTCGTGTATTTTTATCAGTACAAAAACACAGCTTAAAGCGCAGACGATAGTGTTAGAAAAAACTATACCAAAAGAAATTTTACCTTGTTTGCCTATGGATAGAAAAGAACCTGATCGTGAGCCAATAATTGAAGGGGCAATTAGATATCAAGGAAATGATTATTATGTGATTCGTATGTTATATGAAACAAATTCGCCTTTTGAAAATGATCCCGAACCTTATTATAGGGGAGGACGTTTTGCTGTTACGGTAGATGAAATTGGTTGCCTAAACCTAAATACTATTGATCAATCAACCGAGTTAATTTTCTCCTCTTTGTTGAACGTACTTCCCAAAGTTGTGGCACAACAAATGGCACTTGAAAAATGGCAATCTGAATTAGAAAGATTAGGGGGTAAAGAACAGTTAAAAGCCTATATTTTAGAAGGAATCCAACCAGGTCCTTGGCAAACGTACTTGTTTCAAGAAGACTTATATGCCTTACGACGGTTAGGACTTGATTTGCCTGATTCTGTATTAACTGAAAAACCTGAGTTAGCTTTCTAAAATGTAAGAAAATGTGTAAACAACTGCTTTTAAAAATTGCTGTAGCATCAACAATCTTAGGCTTACAATCCTGCCAAACCATTGATGCCGTGATTGCTCAAGGGTCGGGAGAGCTAACTTTTAAAACCGAGAATCAATGGGAATATGCAGGCGAAGTCGCTCCTATTGAATTAAGTCAGCAAGTTAAAGAAGAAAACATTAATGATTCTTGGCTCGGAGACCCCCGTCGATTTTCGATGATAAAAGTTCAATATATGGGACAGAAATATCCTTTGTATTTAGTGGAGCCTGGGATACGATGTGAGCGTGATCGCTGTCCTAGAGAAATACATCGACCCTTATGTGGAGTGGCGGCAAGATGTTCCTATTTCGTCTATATCGAAAAAGACGGTGAATATCGAAAAGTTTGGGGCAAGCTTTTTCAACGACAAGGGGATACTCCACTCTTCAAAGTTTCTCGTCAAATGAAAGACGGAGTCCCAGCTTGTCTGGAGATGGGAGGGATTGACGCTGAAACTTGGTTAAACGATCGCCCCCAAAAAGGTGAGGACGAAATTTTTAGGAGTCGCTATTGTTTCAACGGTAAAGAGTACGTTTTGACGCAATTAGATCGAATCCCTGAAAATTCTGTGAAAACCCCTTGAACAAGAAAGCGATCGCTTGACAAACGTTTAGTGAAGGTCTAATATTGAGCTTAGATAACCTTCATCAACCTGTTTTTCATGCCACCAGAACTCGCCATCAAAGCCAAGATCGCACAAATAAAAGCCTCTGGTAGAGTAGCCGAAGCCAACACCTGGATCGGCTATTCCACTATCACGAAAAACGGTAAAAAGTACACCTATTACCGTCTGATGAAAGCTGTGCCGAAACCTGGGGATAGCGACCCCGACAATCCCCAGAAAAGCAAGGTCAAGGGGAAGATGGCTCAGTATTTGGGGTCTGAAACTAGCAAAGCTTATAAGGAGATGAGAGAAGCGATCGCAAGACGTAATGAGATTCAGCGATTGGAAAGGAAGTTGCACAGCCTAGAAAAAGGAGTTTGTGAAGGTCAGGGGAAACCTAGAAAGCAAAGGAATACTAAACCTTCACTAACCGCTCTGGTGAAAGAATTGATTGCCCAAGTGGAAACCTTACAAACTGAATTTGAAGCTAAAATAGAGTCCTTAGAACGGGAATTTAAGCAACGATTATCGATGGTTAATTTGTGAAGCTATGAATAAAAGAATCGGTAACCAAGAACTAACTAATTGTGGGATATTGGTTAGAAAACTAAAATAATTAAGAAAATATAAAACCTCGATAAAAATTGTCTTTTTTCTAATAACTGTGTTAGGATATAACCACTAACTTTCTTTTCACTTAAAGTTGGTATTGAGACAAGTTCTTTTTTTAATCTTTTAGACAATTTAATAGAAATTGAAACATGGAAACTGTAATAGATAGGAACAATTTGCCTCCCGATATTGATGAAAGTCAAGTATTTACAGCCGAAGAATTTTCTAGACTTCAAAAAGACATAAATCTGGCAGAAGAAATAGAAAAATTCAAGGATTACCCAGACTTTCCCAGTGAAATAGATGTCAACATCTTCGAGATTTATGTGAACGAAAAATACTCCCTTCGTTGGATAGATGGGGTGATAGATTTTCAGATTTATTTGCCGACGGATTTGATACCTGAAAGTTCGACAATGTATATCAACGAAGAGTTAGCTTATATCTTCTTAAATGAAAAAGGAGAAGCTCTTTTCAGTCGGATTAACAACTCAGATTACCATAGTTCGATGGAACGAAAAAACGAAATACTCAGATCTTGCACCAAGCTTTAAAAGTACACAAAACCCGATTTTTAAGGGCTGAAACCCTATTGAATTCGTTGCCATTTAGGTCAAAATCGGGTTTTCAATATCAGGTGCAAGATCTGAGAAATAGCTAGAAGACGGCTGGCGCAAGAACTTTAAGCTATTTCTAATCCTTCAAAATCAAAAATAAACCTCGAAAAAATCTCTTTGGCTGGCATAGAACCTAACAATTGGTTAAGACTATGCCACCGACAAAAACGGCTCACCAACTTACTAAATCAAATCAAGAAAAATTAAAATCCGCCAAAGTCATAGCAGTGAGTTGGTTGAACGACGCACGTGCTGAAGTTGCCATAGACTCTGGGGAAAAATTTGTTGCCCGAATCGCTGATTTAAAAGCAGTTGAAAATGACAAAGACAAGATATTTGTCTTCCACGATGCAGTGGAAGGATTGGCTAAATTACAGCAGAGAAACTGCTCACCCATTGGAGTAATTTTTGATGTCAAACTATCAGATTCATTATTAACAGCAGGGTTAAAATTATCCGATAGTTATACAGGGATTACCGAACGGTATTTAGGGGAAGCAAAAAGAAAAGTAGACCCCGTAGATTTACTTCGTTTAAGAGAAACTTTAAGGCAACAATTAAAGCAAGAAAACCTCGTAAAAGTAGCTCAAATTGAATTTGAGGCGACAAAGGCAACAGCTTCGATGCAGAATAATGGGCTGCGTTTAGATACTGACTTGCTTAGACAAAAGCAACAAGCCTTAGAAGAAGTAAAAACAAGTACCGCATCGGAAATCCAAGCTTGGTTATCTCAACAGTTGCCAGAGGAAACCGGAGCAATTGCCTCTGTAGATTGGGCATCAAATGGGGCTAAGCACAAAAAGGAAATACTGAGGTTACTCAAAAAAGCCGGAGTTCCCCTGGAGAATAGTCTCTCGAAAGATGTCCTTAAGGGATTAAGTAAAGAACACCCAATTTTAGAGAAACTAATAGAACATCGCTCAGCCCATCATCGTATGGGGAAAGGGGGTATTGGGGGGCTACTAGAGAAAGCCGATAGTCAAGGGAAGGTGTATCCGACTTGGAACCAGAACGTAGCAGCTACGGGGAGGATGAGTGCGACGAACCCAGCAGCGCAAAATATTCCCCATGATTTAGCAGAAGGGGTGATCCCCTCAAAAGAGGGCTGTGTGTTTGTCAAGGCCGATTATTCCCAGATAGAACTGAGAGTATTAGCAGAAATAGCAGGAGACACAAAACTCATCTTTGCCTTTAAGGAAGGGAAAGATCCTCACCGTTTAACAGCTTCATTGATGACAGGGAAGCCAGAAGGAGAGATTAGTGATGCAGAACGTAAAGCGGCCAAACCCGTCAATTTTGGGAGAGTGTATGGTCAAACAGCACAAGGATTGGTGCAATACGCCAAATCGTCTTATGGGGTAACATTCACCTTAGACGAAGCCAAAAAATATCAGCAAGCCATAACCCAAGGATATCCCCAAATAGGTGAAAGAGAGAGGCGCGTCAAAGCAGAATTTACTCAGCAATGGGAACAAAGTCTCAAAAGGGACTCCGAGCAACCGTTATGGCAAGGCAAAGATAGTCCCCAGACGAAAACGTTAGCCGGAAGAAGAAGACTGTGGCAAGCAGTGCAAGGGAAAGAGCCTCCAGTGACAGAAGCGTTAAACGCGGCTATTCAAGGAACCAGTGCCGATATAACTAAAGTAGCCTTGGCTAGTTTGCCAGAAGTGTTGCAAGGGACAAAAGCCTCATTAGTCGCAGCGAGACACGATGAGATCGTCCTTGAGGTTCCCTTAGAAGAAGCCCAGAAAGTGGGAGAAATACTGAACCAAACCATGGTATTTGCAGGAGAGAGATTCCTGAAAGAAGTGCCAGTGGTTTGTGATGTAGAAATCTGTCAAAACATGGCAGGACTTGAGTTAACCCCAGAACAACAGCAAATTGCTTCAGGGGAGAACCGAGAAAAAGAAAACAAGACAGCCATAACAATCGATAGCAAAGTTAAACCGCGAAAAAGGGATAAGGATTTCGATATTAGGGCTTATGTCGAAATACTCTCAAGTAATGATACTCATGACCGCGCCGCTTGTCCTTGCTGTATCTCTGAAGGCAAAGAACCAGATAACACAAACCTTTCTATTGATAAAGATACAGGTTATTTCAAGTGTTGGCGAGATGAGAAAAACCATAATTACGGCAGTATCCGTGAAGCCTTGGGTTTACCTCGTAGTGGCCCGATACCAGGGCATTTAAAAAAGACTGCTCCCCAAGTAGAAGTTAAATCAAAACCGTCTACGCCAGTAATCAAAACCGTATCTGTTCGCCAGGTAGAACAATCGCAGCAAAGGCTACATTCGCATCCAACGGCACTGGCGTATCTGGAGTCACGAGGAATTACCCCCGAAATGGCTAAACGATACAACTTAGGATTAGATTCGGCGTACAAGGGAAAAAATGGCATGGAAAGACCCGAAGCCATTACCATTTTTTACCAAGATGCTACAGATCCCCAAACTCACTATCGGAAGAAAAGGTATGCTCCGTGGTTCGCTCAAGAGAACCTGCCCAAAGGAACGCCCAAATGGGGTCAATATGGTGTACCTGCTTCTGTATGGGTGACACATAATCCCCCAGGTGCAGAGCAAACTTATCTTACAGAAGGGGCTTGGGATGCCATTCGACTGAGTGAAGAACTGAGGAAATCGGGAGAGAAGATTGCCGTTGCCTGTTGTACCACCGGTGCCACAGGAGTTCCGCCATCTGAACAATTAGCTGCTATCCCGACGGAGAAGGTAACAGTTTTCTATGACCTAGATCAAGCAGGAAGGGACGGTGCAGCCAAGATGGTCAATGCTTTATCGGAGGTGGGGAAAAAATCGGTGCGCGCAACGGTTCCTTATGAGGGACAAGTCAAGGAAGGCTACGACCTTAGTGATGCAATGGATGCAGGTTATAGCTTGTCAGATATCCATGAAGCAGCATCAATTGCTAGGCAACTGGGGATTGGGGATCAAGTCAAATTAGTGGACATTCCAGGTAGTATTAAGAACCTAGAAACGGGAATGGAAGCAACAGTAAAAGGGAACCCTTACCTAAGAGGAAATCAAGAAGTAGTTGCCATTGAAACCAGGGATGGTGAGGCTTTTCTTTTACCGAGTGAGAACCTAGAAAAAACCAAAGATTTAGAGACACAAAAGTGGGTCGAATGGGATGAATTGATTAACAAAATAAATGTTGAGATGGAGCGCATCGGTTGGTCATCTGAGCAAGGGAGAGACTATTTACAGCAAAACTATGGTGTGAAATCCCGTCAGCAATTAACAGATGAGCAATTGTTTGCATTCCTAGAACATATAGAATCGCAACCAACCGAAGTCGTTGGCAAACCTTGGCCAACGACAACAGAATTACATACAAACAATCAACAACAAACGACATCAACTATGATTTCATCCGAGCAAGTTCACGAAACTAAAAAAGGAGCCGAAGAATTACAAGCTGTTCCTCATGAAATAGCTGTAGAAGGGTCTAAAATTCTCAAAAAGATATTAGATAGACTCAAAAAGAGTCAGAAAAATAAAGAGAATAAAGGAAACCTTAACATTGATTTAGATTCAGGAAAATCTCCTGTAGAAGTGCAAATTAATTTAGATAAAGAACAGGTCTTTAAAGGGGAGCCTACTAATAAGAATTTAGATAAATTGAAAGGAGTATCCCAAAAAGATTTAAGTTATTTAAGTAAAGCATTAGATTTAGAAGTTGGGAAAGCTCCAGAAGGATTTAATCGTAACTTAACGATTAAGTTTAATGAGCAAGAAGTGTTTAAATTAAAAGATGGAGTGGTGAAAGTGAATGAATTATCACAAGAGAAACAACAATCTCAATTCTTAAATAAAACTCAAGTTAAAGTTCAAGAGAAACCTAAAAATCAAGCAATAAGCAGTCAAGAAAACTCTTCAGTTGTTAGTTTAAACAAACAAACTGATATCCCTATCCAGTTGAAAACAAAGGAGAGTGAACTAGAAAAAGAATTTGCTTCTCTAGAAGTGGAAGAAGAATTAAAGTCTCTAAAAGAAAAAATGAATTCTCAACAGTCATCAAGTAATCAAGCAAAAAAACAAGGAAAAGTCCCGATTTCTATTCCGATAGAACTAGAAGAAGAAACTTCACCTCAAACAGAAATAGAATCAGAAAAAGAATCAAAACCTACCGTGGAAAATAAGGAGAAAAAACAAAGTCCTGTATCGATTCCCATAGAAATAGAATCAGAAACTTCTGAGACTGAACAAAACTCTGAACAAACTCAAGAGAATAATACTACCTCTAATCAGAGTGTAGATACAGATAACTCTTTAGAAAAATCTTTGAGTCAATTAGGGATAGATCCCAAGACGCTTTCTCAAGTTATAGAGCAAGTGAAAGCAGCCGAAAATAAGTCATCGCCTGTGATAGTAGTGATAAATAATCAATCTCCACAAACAAAAGAAAAAGCTACTAATATTTTAGATCCCTTAAAAAAAGTTCCTAATTTATTTGAGAAGACTAAACAAGGTTTGAACAAGTCTTTGAGTAATATTTCTCAATCAATAAAGCAAAATTTAGCAAAATTAAAACAACAGGGAAAAGAGACAATTAAGAATAATAAACAAAGATTGAAAAGTATTGTCCGGGACCCAAAACAAAAACGGGAAGTACAAAGTGACCTTAATAATGTTACGGCTTTGGGGGCAACTTCAAGGATTATGGCTAACTTTGGTCAAGATAACGGCCAAGGAGGTCAGGTATTTGAAGGGAATACTTTTAAGTTTGAAAAAACTAATAATGACCTCAAAATTATAGCCAAAGACCGTAGAGGTGAAATCCTAAGTTTTGAGAAAGGAAAGTTAAGTGGAGACTTAACTAAAGATGATTTAAAACAGTTAAAAACAATAGATAGAGAACTAGATAAAACAACAGCAATGATGAGGTCAAGTGAAAGGAGTAGTCCTAAAAAAGAAATGGCAATGGAGCGATAACACCTGAACGACTAACTATTAATAATTACTCAGAATTTAAAACAATGAAGAATCAACCTGTTGAACAAACAATTATTACCGAAGCAACCACAACACAACCAAGTACGGATTATACTCACCTGCTAAAAGATATGATCGTATCAACAGAAGGACTAGCAGTGGTGGGGTGTTTAGTTCTATTGGCGGTGTTAGGTGTCACAGGGAATAACGGCACAAAGGGCAAATTAGCGAAAGGGAGACTAGGAACCCGAACGGAAAAAGAAGCAGCCAAGAAAGCAGCCATCTCTCAAATTGAAGGCAAAGAACACAACGAAGTCGCGTTGTACATTGGTCGTCCAAAAACTAAGCAAGTGCTGTTTCTCCCGGATATGCAAAGAGGAACGGCGGTGATCGGGGGTCCGGGTTGTGGGAAAACAGACTCCGCTCAGTTGCCGATGATCTATTCGGCGATCGATCAAGATTTACCCTGTCTAATTTGGGACTTTAAATACCCTGCTCTGTGTAGTCGAGTGTTAGGTTATGCAGCTAAACGAGGGTACAAAGTAGAAATATTTGCCCCAGGATACCCAGAATCATCGGTGTGTAATCCCCTCGACTTTCTTAAATCAGAAGAAGATTCGTTAATGGCAAGACAGTTCGCTGAAACATTGAACCGAAATTTCAAGAAAGGAGGACAAAATAGCGAAGATCAATTCTTTGGACCAGCAGGGGATCAATTAGTAGAAGCAATCTTAATGTTAGCCAAAGGAATAAGAAATTCTCAAGGGGAATCAATGGGGGATTTAATGACTTGTCAGGCTTTATTATCCTTGCCGGATTTCACTAAAAGATTAATGTCTAATCAAGAAAAAGTAAATCCTTGGGTTTATGCTTCATTTGGACAGTTAATTTCGGTGGTTCAATCAGAAAAAACTGTGGCTTCAATTATAGCGACAGCGAACCGATTATTTACGGGGTTTATGAAAGCACAAATCCTACCAGCATTTTGTGGCAAAACGACAGTGGACTTAGAAATAACAGGGAAAAAACTCTTAGTAATCGGACTAGACAGAGAGAAAAGAGATGTATTAGCTCCTTTAGTAGCAACGATTCTTGACCTCATCGTATCTCGTAATGTGGTTTTAAATAGAGTTGACCCATTAATGTTGTTTTTAGATGAAGTTCCAACCCTTTATCTTCCCCGTTTAGTTAACTGGTTAAACGAGAATAGAGAAGATGGATTATGTACTATATTGGGATTCCAAAACATCGTTCAATTAGAAGAGATTTATGGAAAAGGATGGGCAAGAGCCATATTAGGAGCTTGTGCTACTAAGTTAATATTTAATCCTCAAGACCCGGAATCGGCTGAGTTTTTCTCTAAGTTATTTGATGATAAAGAAATTACTTACAATCAAAAATCAAGAAGTAGTGGTAAAGGAGGAGGCTCCACCAGTATTTCTGAACAGAATCAGACGAGAAAATTAATAACACCAGGCGAAATGTTAACCATGCCTAGAGGAAAGTGTATCATGATTAATCCTGGTTTTCAAAGTAAAAATGAAGCTTATATACCCATAGTAGAAAATTTAACTTTATCCTCTCAATATAAAAACCTGAAAAAAAGAACCGTTAAGCAGTGGGATAATCTCAAACCGAAGCTAGAAAAACGAAGTTCCCAAGTCCCTTTAAATCGCTCAGATTTGAAATATCGCTATGAGTTGGTCGAAAGGACTTTTCCCTCAAAGAAAACTGGAGAAGATTCTGAAAAGACTCCCTCTATTACTGATAAAAAACAAGCACACAAAGTAGGAGAAAGTTGGATAAAATCGGCGACTTAATAGGCTTAATAAATATAGAAACTAGAAAAATAAAATGATAGCAACAACCACTGAGAAAAACAGGACAAAACCCCCGATTATTCAACTGCGACCTTATCAGGCTCAGTTCATCAAAGATACTTATAGCAATATTCGGCAAGGGCATCGTCGTATCCTGGGTGTGGCCCCCACAGGCGCAGGGAAGACCATTATCTCGTCTCAGATTGTCTCTGATGCAGTGCGTCGTGGTCGTCGAGTCTTATTCGTGGTTCATCGGGATATTTTGGTGCAGCAAACCTCTGAAAAATTTGCTCTTTTTGGCTTAGAATGCGGTTTTATCAAGTCAGGATGGGCAGAAAATAAAAAGGCATTGGTGCAGATAGCATCAGTGCAAACGATGGAATCCCGTAACTGGTGGCAAGATTGGCCAGTGGAGGTGGTCATTCTAGATGAATGCCATATTACGGGATTCTCCTCTCTCATTAGACAGATGATGGTAAAAATTCACCCCCTCGCCATCTATCTGGGAATTACAGCAACTCCTTGGCGATTAAACCCAAAAGAGGACATGAATGACATTTTTTCATCCTTAGTTTGCGCTCCCATGCCCAATGATTTAATCAATCAAGGATTTCTTGTCAAACCTTCTTACTTTGGGGCTGACTTAGCTGGCGATAGCACGATTACTATTGATTCTGACGGGGATTACAATGATAAAGCTTTAGCGATCGCTTATGACCATCCTGAGATGATAGCCGAAGGGTTAAAACATTGGCAACGGTTAGCTAGGGGTCGCCGTACCATTGTTTTTGCGGTTAATGTCGCTCATTCAAAGCATATTTGTGAAGCGTTTAAGGGCGCAGGTATCCCAGCGGCTCATGTGGATGGGCGTACTCCACTGAAAAAACGACGTAAGATTTACCAGCAATTAGCGAAAGGTGAGATTCTGGTGTTGTGTTCTTGTATGGCCTTAACAGAAGGGTTTGATGTGGGTGCAGTTGAGGTGGCTGTTTTATGGCGCAAAACACTATCAAGATCCTTATATACACAAATGGTAGGTCGTGTACTGCGATTATCCCCTGAAACGGGTAAAACCGATTGTATGGTGATTGATTTAGTTGGAAATGTCGAAAAACACGGCTTCATTGAAGATATAACTGAAGATGAAATACAACTGTTTAAAGAACAAAAGAGGAAACGAACTTCACCATCCCCATCTAAAAATTGTCCCCCTGAAGAGGGAGGATGTGGGGCGATTCTCTACGGCTTTCAGATGGTGTGTCCCAGAAATGTTGAATGTTAGAAAAAAGCCTGGAAAAAATCTGTTTAAAATGAT
>NZ_JARVCN010000360.1:0-3062 GCF_038442745.1 Crocosphaera sp. Alani8 | reverse complement strand
CATCTTTGTCCCCTAACTTTCGGCGAGTCCCCCCAGACTTTTTGAGAAGCTTCGCTGAACGGCGAAGTTGTAAGTCCTCGTTTTGTAAAGCTTTGATTAAACGATCTCCATAGATTGGACTGCGGGTTAACTGATACATTGCTCTTGCTGCCCCATACTGTATTTTTTCAACAAAATGCTCTAAAAAAGGTTTAATTAAAGGAATACAATCTGTTGCTCCTAGAGTTCCCAATGCTTCTATCACGGCTTCATAGGGTTGAGTTAAATGGGGTTTCCCCGGTACTAGTTTAGCTGCTTCTATTCCACCATCTAATAGTTTTTTTAAGGGAGGAATAGAACGGGTGTCTTCTAACATTTCTAAGGCTTCAGCGGCTGCTTTTCTAACATAATAATCAGAACAGTCTAAGCAACGAATCAAAGGGTCTACAGCCCTACTATCTTGCAGTTTTCCTAACGCACGAGCAGCATTGCGTTTAAGGGGATAACTGCCATCTGGAGAAATTGCTTTCTCATCTTCTAGGGCATTTAACAAAGCGTTGACTGCTTTTGGCTCTTGTACACGAAATCTTCCTAACCACCAAGCTGCATAATAACGACTACTTAAATTATCCTCGTCTTCTAAATTAGCAATGGCTTGTTCTACCGTTAAGTTTACATCTTCTGTTGATTCCGATGAAGCCAATTCAGAGTGTTGATTTTCCATAGATAAGATGATTATTTAATTGATTAAATAATCATCTTATCTTGTCTTTAGCTTTTTACAACGTTCTATTGGGAGCAGTTAAACCGTAGTCTTATGAACGTCAAAAATGGGACTACGGTAACGAGAATGTTCGATTTGAGAGATATTCTTTAATGACTTCGGTTATAGTTGAGTACCAAATCCAAACGAGATAAAGCACTCGTAGCCGATTCGCGTACATAGGAATCCACCGATTCATTATTGGCAAATGTTGTGAGGACTTCAGTACACTTCGGATCTCCAATGGAAGCGAGTGCGTTAACAATTGCCACCTGCACTGCTACGTTATCTGTTGTCTCCAACGACTCTACTAAAATGTAGTATGCAGCTGAACCCATTTGACCCAACGCCATCACTGATGCAATATGAACCACTGGATTTTGGTCATTGATAGCAGCCTTTAATCCCTGCAAACCAGCTTCAGGAAAAGGTAAATTTGGATAATTAACAGCAATCTGCGCTAAGGCTTTGGCGGCACTTCCTCGTACAGTTACATTTTCACTATGTAGCAAGGACGTAACCAGCGATGGGACAGCATCTACTCCAATTACTCCTAAGGTTTTAACAGCTGCTCGACGATAAGTCGTATCTTCTTCATCCAAAATACTTATCAGATGAGGAATGGTATTTTCATCGCGAGACTCGGCAATTTCAAACATTGCCTGTTCGCGTAGATGAGGGTTGGGGTGTTTTAGTCTGTTAAATAGAGAATCTGTGGTCATAGTTGTCATGGGATTACAAATCAAAGAAAAAAAAAGACCTATTATATTCTCGAAACTTCCATATTAGATAATGACTGGAAGTCTTAGGTCAGATTAAACGGTCGCTTTGTGAAGGGTTTTAGCTGGAATCAACCAGTCGGGATTGTTGAGTGCGACATCATTATTGTCCTCAGAGCCAAGTTTTTCAAGTGCCATCAACGCAGCGTATTTTAAAACCCAGTTTTTTTCAGAGAGGCTGGATTGTAGAATAGGAATAGCCTTTGTTTCCCCCAGTTCTCCTAATGCAATCGCTGCAACAGCCCTTGATTTCTGAAATTGAGGTTGACGGTTATGCAAGGCTTCGAGTAGTAAATCATAGGCTGGAGCATATTTTAACCAGCCTAATAGTTTAATCACATGATAATGGGCTCCATAATCACTATAAGCTTCTTCGCTATAAGTCGCCAATAAGGCAGAGGGTGCGGTGTCTGAATAATGGTCGATAATTGTTTTACTAGCCAAATAGCATCGTCCAAAATCGGTTTCATATAATGTTCGGATCAAAACCGTTAAATCTGGGGTTTCTTCATAGGAATGCACTAAATTTAAATCATCGGGATGATCTCGCAACGTCTGTTCTAAATGGGGTTGAATCATTTCAAAAGTAATTTCCCCGTTCGGAATACCTGCTTCTGCTAGCATCCGAAGACCTCGTAGCCGAAACACCAATGATACAGGACATTGGGCAATATTAGGAATTGCATCATAGCAACGAGAATCAATTAAATCCTGAATAGACAACCGCCTTGCTAACACATTCTGGTGTTGCAACAGGGCTACCACTTTCTCCATTTGAGAATAATCCTTGGTAAAAATGCAGACTGAAGTAATGGCAGAACTAGCAACAAGGGGATCAAGATCATCTACAAATCGGCGAATTCGGTCTAGGGCTGGTTCATAATTTAACTTAGTTAGGGTGTGGATAATAACGCGGTAAGTTTGACCAGGCTTTTCAAGTAACTGAGCGACATCTTCGAGAATATGGTGATCAGTTGTTGCAATTTCTCCAATCGCCCAGACGGCATTTTCCACTGTGTAGCAGTCTTCGTCGTTTAAACAGCTATGAATGACTTCCAAAGCTTGCTTTGCTTCGAGTCTCCCTAGGGTTTCTATAGATTTTCGACGTACAATGCGATTATCTAGAGTGGGGTCGTTATTTTGTACTGCTCGGATTAAGGCATTGATGGCCTCTTCTGTAGGAAAATTGACCAAATGGGATGCAGCTATGTAGCGAGAATCGTTTTCGTTAATCTGGTCTTGAGGTGTATCTAAAAGGGCGATTGCTTGGTCTTCTGTCAGATTGAAGAAGTTGAAAAAGCGTTTATCCATAAACTTTATGGCTTTATCTAGTTAGTTTGATATTATACCTTGATTTATAGCTTGTGTACCGTGATATAATTAGCAGTGGTTGGATACAGTAGGTCGCATCGTTGTTGTCTGGATACCGTGTCAGCCTGTAGACTGAATTAATACTGGCACACCCCACCAGGAAACCAAAAAGTAAATACGAAGCTTCTCAAAAAGTCTGGGGGGACTCGCCGAAAGTTAGGGGACAAAGA
>NZ_JARVCN010000359.1:0-26001 GCF_038442745.1 Crocosphaera sp. Alani8 | reverse complement strand
CCCCAGTCGCTTTCACCGAATTCCGGTCGATGCGACATTTTTGCGTCGCTCCCGTTAGAAACTAGGGGCTTGCGCCCTCCGTTTTTCTTGGTCATAAATAAGTCGACCCACACCAGGAATTTTCACCTCATTACAAAGAACAGTTTTTTGCCCCATTTTCACAGAAATAACGGGGTGACAGGTATCATGTTTCCGATTAGACCGAATTTTTGCTTGATTCACGTGAATATAGTTCATTATTTCTTGCTTGTGGATACGCCAGCGACCTTTTGGCCCTTTCTTTTTTGAGCTTATTTTTGGCATTCCACTAGCAGAGACGGGAATTTTCCAGCGGCCTCCTTCTCTGAAAGCCCCTTTAATGCGACCCTCGATCGCTAGTTTTCGCACACGCTGAACCGATAAATGAAGCCGAAAAGCAGCTTGAGTGGTTCCAATATAAGTTTGAGAAGTCTCTTTATTAGGCATGGTACTATTGCGCTTTAGTTAGACTCAAATTTAATTGTACTGCTATGATGATCATCCGTTTGTCATGCTCTTGCTTAAATGAAGACTGGGAAACAATAAGAAATTTGCGATCGCAGTAATTATCCCGAAAACAAAGCTTAATGTAAATTATCCTTAAATTATTTAAAAAATCGATAGACAAGCATTGTTATCCAGATGATTCCAGAGGCTAAGAAGATAGGGAAAAGAGAAGGAGTAGAACCGTTTACAAACATTATTACTCCCAGAATTCCTAGTTCAATTGTTAGTAATAAGTTAATAATAGTAAATCTTTTCTTAATTCCTCTTTTTTTAAATTCCAAAAATTTCCATAATATATTAAAAATTGTTGTGAATAAAACGAAAGCAAACCCTAAAGAGTAAAGATCAAAAAATTTTATCCGTGGGCTAAAACTAGAAAATAAAGTTAAAAAAGTCCAAAAGTAGGGAGGTTTATTCGGATAAATTTTACAGCCAACAATATCCACGTCACCTCTATTTTTTCTCCATAATCCTGCTAAAGTATTTCCTTTCATTTGGGAATATTCTACTTTTGCTTGTCCACCTTTATGAACTAATAATCCATAAGAACGATTATTATAAATTTGACAGGAACGAACAGTAGGATTACTTCCTGAATAAATGTTTATTCCTGGCAAATTATTACCATAAATCTCACAGTATTCAATTAATCCTAAGCTATTTTCTTGTATCCAAATTCCGTCTTGTTTATTTTCATAAATATCACAATCTTCTATGATTCCTTATAAACCTGGACGGATAATAATTTCAGTGTCAGGTAAAGCATTATCAATCGCTTCCGAAATCGAGGTAAAGTCACCATTTCCTAATAAATCAACAATCATCACCCCTCCCATTAAATTCCTCATTTCGAGGACAAAAAACCCGTAATCTTTGAAAAACTCCAGTTTAACTCAACTAGCCCTGGTTCATCTTGTTGCCCCAACGTGATATTATTACCACTGGTTTGCTATAAAACGTTGTATAGCGTTTTCCTTATGTCTGTATGTCATTGACCCAAACCGCATCCCAAACCGTCGAAACCCCACCTGCAAAAACCGATTCTATGCAGGACTACTATCGCTTGCAACGTAACTTATTGTTGCTGAGTTTAGTCTTAACCGGAATTATTTTTGTCTCTGTGTGGTACTTCTACACTCTCAATTTAGCCCTCAACTACCTGCTAGGGGCTTGTGTCGGCATTGTTTATCTCAAATTGCTGGCAGGAGAAGTAGAAACAATCGGCACCTCTAAACAAAAAGTTGGTACCAAAGGCCTAGCGATCTTTGCCGCCACGATTATTGTCGCCAGTCAATGGCAACAACTGCATATTTTTCCAGTTTTCCTGGGATTTTTGACTTATAAAGTCGCCATAATCGCCTACACGATTCAAAGTGTAATGGACTTAGAGTTAAAGTAGGGATTGAAACTTAACTTCGTAACCAGATTTGGTGATTCTACCCAATGACAATGTTAAATGGTTTACGCATTATAGACACTTTGCCCCTTGCTGCCTTAGAAGTGGGTCAGCACTGGTATTGGGAGATAGGCAACCTTAAACTACACGGACAGGTATTTATGGCCTCCTGGGTAGTGATAGCCTTACTAATCATAGCCTCCTTACTAGCAACCCGTAACATTCAGATGGTTCCTAGTGGTATGCAAAACTTCATGGAATACGTCCTAGAATTTTTGCGGGACCTAGCGAGGACTCAGTTAGGAGAAAAACACTATCGTCCTTGGTTGCCCTTTATCGGGACCCTGTTCTTATTCATTTTCGTCTCCAACTGGTCGGGATCATTAATTCCTTGGAGACTGATAGAAATTCCCGAAGGAGAATTGGCCGCTCCCACCAACGACATTAACACCACTGTCGCCTTAGCCCTATTAACCTCTCTGGCATACTTTTATGCTGGTTTGAGTAAAAAAGGATTAGGATACTTTGCTAACTATGTCCAGCCAATTCCCGTTCTCCTACCCATCAAAATTCTAGAAGACTTTACCAAGCCCCTCTCCCTAAGTTTCCGTCTATTTGGGAACATATTGGCTGATGAATTGGTAGTAGCGGTGCTTGTATTTCTAGTCCCCTTGTTTGTACCATTACCCCTGATGGCTCTAGGATTATTCACCAGTGCCATTCAAGCCTTGGTATTTGCTACCTTAGCAGGGGCCTACATTCACGAGGCTATCGAGTCCGAAGAAGAAGAAGAAGAACCAGCCTAAAGGTAAAATCTTTTGGAATAAACACGAGATATTCCTTTATCTCTTGTACAAAAGTGACCAAAACGTAAGACAATAACAGAGAAGTACGATAGAGAAAAGTTAAACCAATCATTTTCTCTGACATCTCAAGTCCTTACCGATGGGGATTTCCCCATACATCGTCACCCAAAAGGGAAACTTCTCGCTCCTAAACGTTTAAGCTAATCAATAGCTTGCAACTTATACTGTCTAATAAAATCGAGGAAGAATTAACATGAATCCCACCGTTGCTGCTGCTTCTGTTATCGCTGCTGCTTTAGCTGTCGGTTTAGGTTCCATTGGACCTGGACTTGGTCAAGGAAACGCTTCAGGCCAAGCTGTATCTGGTATTGCGCGTCAGCCCGAAGCTGAAGGAAAAATTCGTGGAACTTTACTTCTAACTTTAGCGTTCATGGAATCCTTAACCATCTATGGTCTGGTAATTGCGTTGGTTCTCTTATTTGCTAACCCCTTCGCTTAAAACCAAAGTCGATGGCAGAGACACCATTTATGTTGTCTCTGCCGACACTAAAGCGTTAAACAAACCAAGACGTAGATGGGTGAACCATGTTTGATTTTGATGCAACTTTGCCCTTGATGGCATTGCAATTTGTTTTATTGGCGATCATTCTCAACGCCATCTTTTACAAGCCCTTGAATAAAGCACTAGATGAAAGGGCAGACTACATCCGCCAAAAGCAAAGCGGAGGGCAAAAAGAGTTAGCTCAGGCCAAAGAACTGGCAGCTCAGTACGAGCAACAACTGGCTGAGGCTCGTAAGCAATCTCAAGAAATTGTTGCCACTGCTCAAGCAGAAGCCAAGCAACTGGCCACAGAAGCTGTAGCGGAAGCCCAGAGAGAAGCCATCGCCAAAAAAGAAGCTGCCGCTCAAGAAATTGAGCTACAACGCCAAGAAGCCCTTAAAACCTTAGAAGAACAGGTTGATGTCCTAAGTCGTCAAATTCTCGAAAAACTCTTAGGCCCAGAATTAGTCAAATAACGATGCTGTCCGTTGACTTCAATAACCGGTATGATCGATTCTTTTTTATTATTAGCCACCGAAAGCCAAGCCGAAGGGGAATCTTTGATTAGTTTCCACTTTGACTTCCTAGAAAGTAACATCCTTAATTTAGCCATTTTGGTAGGGGTTTTGTTCTTTTACGGCCGCAAAGTTGTAGGGAATATCCTCAGCGAACGACGTAATCAAATTACCCAAGCCATTCAAGAGGCTGAAAACAAACAACGTACAGCCGCCGCTGCTTTAGCTAAAGAACAAGAAAACTTAGCTCAGGCCAAGAAACAAGCCGAGACTATTGTTCAAGCTGCCTCAGAAAGAGCGAAAACTCTGACAGCAGAAATTAAGGCGCAAAGTGAACGGGATATTGCTCGTCTCAAAGAAACCGCCGCTGCTGATCTTTCATCTGAGCAAGAAAGGGTGATGGCGCAATTGAAAAAACAAATTGCAGAGCAAGCCATCGCTCAAGCAGAAAGTCAGCTCAAAGCACAAGTCGATAACAACGCTCAGCAACGACTGATAGACCGTAGCATTGCTAGGTTAGGAGGTTAAGGGTGAAAGGATCACTGTTTAGTTCAGAAATCGCTGAACCTTACGCTCAAGCTCTGATGTCCCTGGCACAATCCCAGGACATCACTCGTTCCATTGGGGAAGACTGCCGCAACATTTTGGAAATTTTAGAAGAATCTGCGAACTTACAGTCATTTATTAGCTCTCCTGTTATCAAGGACGAGGATAAACGAGCGGTTTTAAATCGCCTATTAGGAGACGACATCCATCAGTATTTGCGGAACTTTATCATGCTACTGGTGGACAAAAGACGCATTGTTTTCCTACAAGCCATTTGCGAACAATATTTAGCACTGTTGCGGAAATTGACCAATACCGTTTTAGCCGAAGTCACCGCTTCAACGGAATTGAGCGACGGCCAACGGCGCGATGTAATCGATAAAATTAAGACCTTAACCGGCGCAGAGTCCGTAGAACTCAAAACCGATAATGACCCAGAATTAATCGGTGGTGTCATCATCAAAGTAGGCTCCCAAGTATTCGATGCTAGTTTACGAGGACAACTGCGCCGCATTAGCGTCAGCCTCGCCGGAGCCGCTTAAATTTAACCCATTGTCCTTCATTCAATTGCGAAAAAGATCCCACTATGGTTAGTATCAGACCTGACGAAATCAGCAGCATTATTCGCCAACAAATCGAGTCCTACGACCAAAGTGTTCAAGTGTCTAATGTGGGAACAGTTCTCCAGGTTGGAGATGGAACTGCCCGCATTTATGGACTAGAACAGTGCATGGCAGGGGAATTATTGGACTTTGAAGACGGAACCGTTGGTATTGCCCTCAACTTAGAAGAAGATAACGTTGGAGCAGTATTAATGGGAACCGGTTTCGGTATCCAAGAAGGTAGCACCGTTAAAGCCACCGGAAAAATCGCACAGGTTCCTATTGGGGAAGCGATGGTGGGTCGGGTGGTGGACTCCTTGGGTCGTCCTATCGATGGGAAAGGGGAGATTGCTACTACAGAAACCCGTTTAATCGAATCCCCCGCTCCTGGTATCATCGCCCGTAAATCTGTGTGTGAACCCATGCAAACAGGGATCACCGCTATCGATGCTATGATTCCCATCGGTAGAGGACAACGGGAACTGATTATTGGTGACCGTAAAACAGGAAAAACAGCTATCGCTATCGATACCATTATTAACCAGAAATCCGAAGACGTAATCTGTGTTTATGTGGCCATCGGTCAAAAAGCCTCTACGGTTGCTCAGGTGATCGGAACCTTAGAAGAAAAAGGCGCGATGGACTACACCATCGTAGTAGCTGCCAACGCTAACGACCCTGCTACCTTACAGTATCTGGCTCCTTATACCGGTGCAACCTTAGCAGAATACTTTATGTACAACGGTAAGGCCACTTTGGTAATCTACGACGATTTATCCAAGCAAGCTCAAGCCTACCGTCAGTTATCCTTGTTACTGAAACGCCCCCCTGGACGCGAAGCCTATCCCGGAGACGTTTTCTACATCCACTCTCGTTTATTAGAACGAGCTGCTAAACTCAGCGATGCTCTCGGTGCTGGTAGTATGACCGCTTTACCAGTGATTGAAACCCAAGCAGGGGACGTATCTGCTTACATTCCCACCAACGTAATTTCTATTACCGACGGACAAATTTTCTTATCCAGTGACTTATTCAACGCTGGTTTTAGACCCGCCATTAACGCAGGTGTCTCCGTGAGTCGGGTGGGTTCGGCGGCCCAAACCAAAGCCATGAAACAGGTGGCAGGTAAATTGAAGCTAGAACTGGCTCAATTTGCGGAATTAGAAGCCTTTTCCCAGTTTGCCTCTGACCTAGACGCAGCCACACAAGCACAACTAGCACGGGGTCAACGGTTACGTCAAATACTCAAACAGCCAGAAAACTCTCCTTTGGCGGTTTGGGAACAGGTAGCCATCTCTTATGCAGGACTCAACGGCTATATTGACGAGGTTCCTGTGGATAAAGCTACCGAGTTTGCTGCTGGTTTAAGGGAGTATATCGCTACCAGTAAGCCCAAATATCTGGAAATCATCAAGGGTGAGAAAAAACTCACCGATGAAGCAGAAAGCTTACTCAAAGAAGCGATTACGGAGTACAAACAAGCCTTTAGTGCTTAATCATGTTGAGTTGTTATGTTGGTGGTCTTTTGTGGATCACCGACAGATATAAAGTAATCATTAATCAAAAATCACTCTTCTAATTATGCCTAACCTTAAAGCCATTCGCGATCGCATTCAGTCGGTCAAGAATACAAAAAAAATTACTGAAGCCATGCGGTTAGTGGCGGCAGCTAAAGTACGTCGGGCCCAAGAACAAGTTATTTCTACCCGTCCCTTTGCCGATGCTTTAGCTAATGTTCTTTTTAACCTACTTAACCGTCTCAAGTACGGGGATGTTAGCCTACCTCTATTACAACAGAGAGAGGTAAAAACCGTAGCCCTGGTAGTGGTTTCAGGCGATCGGGGTTTATGTGGCGGTTACAATAGTTATGTGATTCGTCGTTCTGAGCAACGGATTAAAGAGTTACAAGCACAAGGAATCGACTATCGTTTAATTACGGTAGGGCGCAAAGCCACCCAATATTTTAGCCGTCGTGATGCTCCCATCGAGACTAAATATACAGGATTAAACCAGATTCCTACTGCAGATGAAGCTGGAGGGATAGCCGATGAATTACTATCCTTGTTCTTATCGGAAACAGTAGACCGTGTAGAATTGATTTATACTCGCTTCGTTTCTCTTATTAGTTCTCGTCCCGTTGTTCAAACCTTAGCCCCCTTAACAATGCAGGGACTAGAAACGGAAGACGACGAGATTTTTCGCCTCATTAGCAACGAAGGTAAATTAGGGGTTACAAGAGACAAGGTAAATCAATCTACGAGTAGTTACCCCCAAGACATGATTTTTGAACAAGATCCCGTTCAAATCTTAGACGCTTTGTTACCCTTGTATATCAATAACCAGTTGTTGAGGGCTTTACAAGAGTCAGCAGCTAGTGAGTTAGCAGCTCGAATGACCGCTATGAGCAACGCCAGCGACAACGCAGGGCAACTAATCGGAACCCTAACTCTATCTTATAACAAAGCCCGTCAAGCAGCCATCACTCAACAATTAATGGAAGTGGTTGCCGGTGCCAATGCTTTGTAAATTCCTGTTTTGTTTTTATGAAGCAAAAAAGCGTTTAGATGTTTCTAAACGCTTTTTTACGTTAGCGAGAAGTTGTTAAACTTCTTTGAAAACTCAGCAACCGTAACCAGAGAGAAGGATACTTTTGTTGCAGTTGATCGGGAAGTTGTTTTAAGAGTCCATTAAACCAGAAAGCAAAAAATAAATTTTTCAAGCTGTCGAAGCTAAACTCAAAATAAGAACCGAGCCAACGAAATATATCTTTATTTCCTGCCATTTCCCAGATCCAAAGTAATAGGGGAGGGTTTTTCCTAGCAGCTTTTAAAGCGAGTCGAGTAAACATTAACCAAGTTGTTTTGTCTTTGATAAAAGTATCGGCTACTTCTGGGGGAGAGTCAGCTAATAAACCAAAGAAAGTGTTTAACATAGAATTAATGCGTTGTGGGGGTAATGTTTTCCCCGTAGGAACCATCATTCCCTTGGAAAATAACCAAGTTACCGCTACATTACTCTGATAGGCACGAATCTGGTTTAAATCCCCTGCTTTGAGTAAATCGTGTTTTAAACAAAAATCTAACAAATAGGTTAATTTATCCAAATTACGTACCAAAGAACCAAAACCAGTAAAAATTAGGGGAGATTGTAAAGAGGCTGCATCCCCAATAGCTACCAGTCGATCGAAAGCTATTTTGCGATCGCCTTTACCCACACTAAAGTGACCGGGAATATAACCAAAAGTTGGCTTTTTCCAGGTCAACTTTTCGAGATCGCAACGACGATATTCCGGTAAAATATTGAAAAAATCTTCGTACATTTCTAACAAAGAACCTGGGTTATCAGGGTTTACCTGATGATAGTGAAAAAGATAAAAAGTTAACTCATTTCCTTCCCCTGGAAATAACTCCCAAATCAATTGTCTCCCTCGAGAAATATCCCCGTGAGAATTCAAAACATCTCCGTATTTATCGTCCCAAACATCCCTATCAATGCCTTCAATAATCGCCCCAACCGTAGGACAAACACTATCAAAAGTTCGCTTACCATTTAATTGCCAAGCAATAGGAGAAGCAGTACCCATCCCATCAACCAATAAACGACCTCGAACTTCTTTGGTTTCTGTTGTTTCTAAATCTACGAAACTAACCGTTACTCCTTCAGTATCAATAGTCCCTTTGATAAATTCTGTTCTCTCCCAAATTTCTCCCCCCGCTTGTTTTAACTTATCACCGCATAATTTAAGTAATCTAGTGGTATCAATAGCAATATTTAAAACCCGTGGAGTATGCAACACATCTGCTTTTAAATGAGAGGGATTATTTGCATCAAAAAACTTATTAAATCCATCCAGATATTCTTTAGCAATAACCGATTCAAATTCATCAATAGTAAACAAACCTAAATCGATTAAACTTTGAAATTCAGACCGAGAAATATTCCATTCACGGTTCATGCGTCCGAACACCAATCGTTCTACCAATAAAACCCTATAGCCTAATCGTGCCATTACCGCAGCGTGAATAGCTCCTAAAGCCCCGCCAACATAGATTAGGTCATATTCTATGTCGCAAGATTGGGAGGGCTGTTTTTGCTGAAAAATCACCTGGTTGGGCTGCTGAGGATTTTTAACATTTTCTCGCCATCGTTTTTCCCACCAATAAACCCGTTGTAAATCTTTGTCTCCTTGGGGCATTTTCTGAAAAAAATGCACTGTTTTCGGGTAATAAGGCTCTAAAGCATCAAAAATTGAAGAAGCAGAAGGATTTAAACCAGGCAGCTGAGGATATTGCTGAGGAAATGCCTTTCTAATGTCATCTTCTAAGCGATCGCAAATCTTTCCTTGTGAGGGAAAAGGTTTGTTTCCCCAACAAAAAACTTTCAGGTAAGTGGTTCGTTGAACCGACCAGAGAAAAATAGATAATTCGGGATCTGCTACTGATGATGAGAAAACTTCAGGAACAACTTGTAAACGAACCCCATCTGGTGTAATCTCTTTTTTGCCCGTTAGAGGAGTCCAATCCTGTTGTAACCAGTGACGTACCTCATCGATGTCAGGGTTGGGAATTTCTAGGTAGGTAATTTCTTTCATGGGGATATGTTAAGAAAAGCAAAAATAAGTAAGCATACAGATTACATTTTGTTGAAAGTAAGGTAAGCTTTCCGTTACTGTATTATGAGAAACTCTTAAAAAAAGTTTACAATTTGCGATGGATTTAGACAATCAACAGTAACCTTATGCATTATCCCATTCCAGCGAGTCCAGAGGAAATATTTGCCCTACGGAGTAAACCAGTCGATGAAGAAATGATTGCCCTTGCCATCACTGGAGTAATCAGTCTTGCCCGTTCTCAGGGACAATCATTAGACGAGTTAACGGCAGAAGTACTAGAGGATGATCCTTTATTAGACAGGGTTCAACGTCGTTGGTTAAGCGATTTAGTTCGTCAAGCGTGGCAAGCTTTGCCCTAAATCAGTTGAATTTGCCATTAACAGGTATGGTAGAAGTTGGGTAATTAAGCAATAATTCTATGATTCACCAACCACCAGCCGGCGCAAGAGATTTACTTCCCTTAGAGGTTGTCCAAAAAGCTTGGATTAATGATACCCTCCAGCAAGTGTTTGGACAATGGGGTTATGAGCGTATCGTTACGTCCACCATCGAAAGACTAGAAACCCTCAAAGCTGGAGAGGCGATCGAAGATGATACGGTAATTCAACTTCATAATAACAGTAGTGGACAGTTAGGTTTACGACCAGAATTAACCGCTTCGGTTGCTCGCGCTGCGGTGACACGGATGACAGATACCAGTTACCCTCAACGACTGTGTTATCGTGCCAATGTTTTTCGGAATCCTCCCAGTAGTCATCATGGTAGACAATTAGAATTTTATCAAGCAGGGGTAGAATTATTATTTTCTGGGGGAACTTTAGCCGATGCAGAAATTTTGCTTTTAATGGCTGAGTGTTTGCAAAAATTACAAATTCCTCGTTGGTATCTTATTTTAGGAGATGCCGGGTTAACTAGATCCTTGTTATCACCTTTTCCTGAAAAGCTACGACAGCAAGTGCGGCATTGTTTAGCGACATTGGATTATGTTCAGCTTGAAAGTTTAGACTATCCTAGTGAGGAACTAAAACAAAGAGCTATTTTGCTGTTTAATTTACGGGGTAAGCCGGAAGATGTCTTATCAAAAGTCTTAAATTTAAGTTTAGATGAAACGGGAAAAAATTGTCTAAATAATTTAAAATCTTTGATAGATTTAGTTCATAATAGTGCTTCTCAACCCTTACCTTTGACCTTAGATTTAAGTTTAATTCAAACCTTTGATTATTATACAGGCATTACTTTTAAAGTTATCGAACAAACCAATAATAAACTACAAACTTTAGGACAGGGAGGACGTTACGACCAATTATTAGGGGTCTATCACCCTGAAAAAAAATCGTCACCTGGTATCGGTTTTTCACTAAATTTAGGGGCTTTACATCGTTGTTTGTTATCTACAGATGTTTTACCCCAAAAGGCTAATTTGATCGACTATTTAGTCGTAGCAAAAAATCCTGAATCTCAAATAGAAGCTTTGAAATATGCTCAACAATTAAGAAATGATGCGCCCTCAGTAAGAGTTACTATCGACTTAGAAAATCGAAACGATGAAGAAATTAAAAAATATTGTCAACAAAATGGAATCAAAAAAATTGTTTGGATAGAAAAAGGACAAGAACCTATCATTAATTAGGTTGAAGAATTACCAAAGTTTTATCTAATTTACCTTTTTACAGTCGTTACAATTGAATAATGAAGAAAAAAATTGTTTTAAGCTTAACCCAAATCATTAAATTATTCATAACTCAATAATCTGATTTAAGCTTGAGCAATATCATTAACCGCCTCATTAAGAACGCTAGGAGATGGGGCAAAATGATCTAGAGTTAATTCTTGAGGATAAGTAGAAAACTCTGGTAATACTTCTTGAATAAACGCTTCTGCTGCTTTGGAACGATAACGATTAGGGTTAATAATAACCGATAAAGTTCTGGTTACCTTAACTTCCTCAAGAGAAGCAACATAAACTTCCTCCATTTTTACTTCTTTTTCAATGGCAGTAATGGAAACAAAAGCAGCACCTAAACCTGCTTGTACGGCATTTTTAATAGCTTCAATGGAGTTTAACTCCATCTCGATACTTAAACGCTTTGTGTCGATACTATAACGAGTAAGAACCTTATCAATTACCTTGCGGATGGTGGATTGAGCGTCTAAACTAATAAAATTAAGACGATATAAATCATCCTTTTGTATTTTTTCTGCCTTGGCCAAAGGGTGATCAACCGGCAAAATTAAAGCTAGTTCGTCTTCAGCATAGGGAATAATTTTCAAAGTGTCTTGTAATTCTCCAGGAACCTCCCCTCCAATAATAGCTAAGTCAACTTGTCCATTGGCTACCCCCCAAGAAGTACGTCGGGTAGAATGAACCTGTAATTGTACCGCTACATCGGGGTATCTTTGGCGAAATAAACCGATCATACGAGGTAAGAGATAGGTTCCCGTGGTTTGAGATGCGCCAACAATTAATGTTCCTCCCTGAAGATTTTGCAAATCTTCGATCGCTCGGCAAGTTTCTTGACAAAGGGTAATAATTTTCTCCCCGTATGATAATAGTAAATAACCTGCCTCGGTTAACTGCGCTTTACGCCCACCGCGATCAAATAAGGGTACGTTTAACTGTTTTTCTAAATTCTGGACTTGTAGACTAACTGCTGGTTGTGACACATACAAAGTGTCCGCCGCTCTCTTGAAACTTCCCTCAGCGGCGATCGCCTTGAGGATACGCAATTGATCTAAAGTGAAAGGAATATCCGCCATAAGTATATTACATAAGCATTTGATTAGTCATCACTTATCAGTTTTTTTTAGTTATAGTTCACTGATTTGCGATAAACCTTACTGATGATGACAGTACCACAACACGGGGAGTATTAGTTTAAAATTAATTTTTTTAAATAATAACTAAGACGGGAACTTTTGATGGCGCATTTTTTTGTCCTATTCCACTCGATGTTGATAATAAGTATCTAGACAAAAATAGAGGATGTCACCCCGAATGTTACTGAGACGAGCGATTTTGTGGTAGCAACCAGGTTCTCTGAGTCTCCGAGAGTAACATATCAACTCTTAGCCTTTGGATCATACCGTCTTTTTCAGGAATCATCTCTCCAAAATAAGCAGCTACTTCCGAGGTTACTTCCGTGGTAATCCATTCTTTTTCTGATTTGTACAGGGTATCGGTTACTCGTTCTGCCATCAGTCCAAGATAACGACTAGTACCGTCGGGCATTGGATAATTTACTATGATAATTCTTGTACTCAAACAATGACGGCAAGGATATTCCCCAATTAAATAGCACAGATCGATTGCTGGTACGATTTTACTACGATAGTTGAAGACCCCGGCTAGATATTCTGGAGCTTGGTAGAGTTTTCTCAGTAGCACTTGGGGAACAATCTCTACAACTTTTGTACTGTCAATGGCGTATCTATCATTACCTAGATGGAATAGTAATAAGAGCATAATTCTTAGTTAAAAATACTGAAAAAAAGTAACAATTAGTCGTTCATAGAAAAGTTTATTCTCTTTTTATCTTACCTTTTTCGGTCGACTTTGTTTCAGCAAAAACTATTTCTTGTGATGGATATACTTAGGAAAAATAAATTAACGGAAAATCTCTTATAATTAGAACAGTAAACTGCTATTTAATTGAGCGATTTTTATCATCGAATAATCCTAATAACGGTCCCAAAATAAACCCAAAAACAAACCCTCCTGCATGGGCCCAATAAGCAACCCCACCGCTTTCCGTACCTACGTTGTTTTGAACATTTAAACTGGCAAAACTGTATATAGCTTGTTGAATAAACCAGAAACCTAAAAAGAAAACTGCCGGTATTCTTGGCGTTATAATGAAAAATCCCAAAGGCACTAAAGTTAGAATTTGAGCTTTAGGGAAGCGTAAAATATAAGCCCCCATCACTCCTGCGATCGCTCCACTAGCCCCAAGAGAAGGTATTTCTGAATAGGGTGAAAAATACCATTGACTTAAACCTGCTAACGCCCCACAAGTTAGATAAAAAAATAAGTATTTAACATGACCTAATTTGTCTTCAACATTATTGCCAAAAATCCACAAAAATAACATATTTCCTGCTATATGTAAAAAACCACCATGAAGAAACTGGGAGGTAATTAAGGTCATCCATTCGGGAACGGGATGATAAAAATCGACTCCGCTAAATCCTGCGGTTAATTGTTTGGGGACAATGGCATAATACTGGAAAAATTGAGCGAGTTCATCAGAACTTAGATTTATTTCATGCCAGAAAACTACAATGTTAATAGCAATCAATCCATAGGTAACATAGGCAGTTCGTTCTGTAGGATTGTTATCGTTTAAAGGAACCATTTTTGAAAGTCAGAAGTTAAAATTTCTATATCAATTATAGGCTTACTGAGGGTGTCAAGTCCCCTCGGTTCAAGTAACAATAGTTCAATCAAAAATTACTTAGAGCCTAATTTTAAATTTTTAATCACGATATATATTTCCTTGATTATATTTTTATTTTAACATCTGTTTTGTGGGGTTACTTTATGGAAATCAAGCGATCGCTTGTGCCACAACATCCACTCCCCCAAAAACGTGAGTTCGGAGTTGAATCTTTTTCGAGGAGAGAATTAGCCTTGTATAGTCTTAATTTTGGCCAGTTGTCTATAAATTCCCTTATGTCGAACTCAAGTCAACAAGTTCTAGTATGAGGAAATCTCACTTGAAAAATTGAGCGGAAGAAAAGATAATAGTTATTATTTCATTAAAATCACGTTAACCTATAACCAGATCAACAAATACTAGAAAACAAAATGATGTTTATCGATCCACACATACACATGAGTGCCAGAACCACTGATGACTATCAGGCCATGGCGAAATCTGGAATTGTAGCAGTCATCGAGCCAGCTTTTTGGTTAGGACAACCACGTACCAGTGCTGAAAGCTATAAAGATTATCTTAATTCTCTAATTGGTTGGGAGAGATTTCGTGCTAGTCAGTTTGGCATCAAACACTACTGCACCATCGGTTTAAACTCAAAAGAAGCCAACAATGAAGCATTAGCAGAAGGAGTAATGGAAGTATTACCCCTTTATGCTTGTAAAGAGGGAGTAGTAGCCATTGGAGAAATTGGTTATGATGACATGACTCCGGCTGAAGATAAATACTATCGTCTCCAATTAGAATTAGCCAAAGAATTAAATTTACCTGTAATGATTCATACCCCACATCGGGATAAAAAAGCAGGAACATCTCGCAGTATGGATGTTTGTCTAGAACACGGTTTAGAGCCAGCTCAGGTAATCGTTGACCATAACAACGAGGAAACCGTTAAAGAAGTGTTGGATCGAGGTTTTTGGGCTGCCTTTACCCTTTATCCCCACACAAAAATGGGTAATGAGAGAATGGTTGAGGTGGTGCGGCAGTATGGTTGCGAACGCATTATTGTTGATAGTAGTGCAGATTGGGGTATAAGTGATCCTTTAGCTGTCCCAAAAACTGCTCAACTAATGATGCAAGAAGGAATTCCCGAAGACCATATTAAAGCTGTCTGCTATGAAAACGCCCTAATTGCTTATAGTCAAAGTGGACAAATTAAAGAAAGCGATTGGTTAAATTCTTCACCTATTGATCAACGTCACTTGCATAGTGGGAACTCGGTACTTAGAGGACAAAAACCATTGGTGGAATCAACTCCAAAATCAGACATTGTTATTGTTTGATCGTTGCTGAATAAACAGTCAAAGAGATCAAATAATCAGTTTGAATTTTGTGGCAATTGTGCTTAATGGTTCGATACAACTTCTATTAATTTTTATTCACTAATCTGAGTTCAAGATAAGCAAAGGGAGGAGTAGTCAGCTAAAAATAAGGCAAATATTCAGTCACTCCTCCTTATGTTTAGTATGGGAACTTCTAATTAAAAAAATGGGAACGTATTTAATCACAGGAGCTAATCGAGGAATAGGTTTAGAATATTGTCGTCAACTCAAACAACGACGACATAATGTCATTGCCGTCTGTCGAAAAGCTTCCGCAGAATTAAAAGAGTTAGATGTATCCATAGAAACTGGTGTTGATGTTACTTCTGATGCAGACATAAAGCGATTGGTAAAAAAACTCGATAATCGACAACTCGATGTTTTAATTAACAATGCTGCTATTGTAGAAAGATTTTCTCTTTCAGATTTAGATGTTAATAGTATTCGTCGCCAATTTGAAGTTAATTCCCTTGCCCCTTTGAAAATAACTCATGCTTTGCTCCCTAATTTAAGACCAGGTTCTAAAATTGTTCTCATGACCAGTCGTATGGGTTCAATTGAAGATAATACTTCTGGAGGTTCTTATGGATATCGAATGTCAAAAGCCGCTTTATGTATGGCTGGTAAGTCCTTATCTATTGACTTAAAATCTAAAAATATTGCTGTCGCTATTCTTCATCCAGGGTTAGTTAAAACTCGAATGACTAATTTTAATCCCAATGGTATTACTACAGAACAATCAGTAAAAGGATTGATTGCTCGTATTGACGAATTAAATCTAGAAAATACGGGTACTTTTTGGCATTCTAATGGAGAAATACTACCTTGGTAATCTGAGTTCGGAGTTCAGAGTTCGGAGTTAAGTTTTTTCGACTTTGTGGTTAAAAAATTCAACTCAAAACTTAGTTCAACTAATCTCACTAAACAGTTTTTCCCAATTAATTACAGGTGATCTTTCTCCTGAATTAATAATATCAAAAGCTTTATTTATTGTAACTTCATAATTCAAACACTCAACACAAGCACTAGCCACATCAATTCTGCTAGTGTCTCCATTTAAAGTATCCCCAGTACCCAGAATAATCCCTTTTTTTCCATCGGTTTTAGCTCTAAGTAAAGTATTAAGATCATAAGAAGTGTAGGGACCATCAATCAATCTTCCAGGTCTAATAATTGTGTAAGATAATACAGACTGTTCAAGAGCTTTTTCTGCACTCAGTTTAGCATCAAGCACGCCAAATGTATTAAGTATATTAAAAGGTAATTTATCTTTTCTTAAAACCCCACAAGAAGAGACAAAGACAAATCTTTTGATATTTTTAGAGGTTGCTAAAATCAAATTTTTTACCCCTTCACTATCCACTATTTGAGGACTATTCTTAGCTTCAAAAAAATTAGCAAAATCCCATCTTTGAGAAGGAAAAGCAGTAGTTCCTGTGCAACAGATAATATGAGTAACATTTTCTATAGCTCTTTTTAAAGTATCAGGATAACGAATATCTCCAACCACAATATCAACTTGATCATTAAACATTTTTTCAGCTTTGCTTTTATTTCTTGTTAAAGCACGCACGGAAAGATTTTTTTCTAATAATTTGGCTACGACTAATTGACCAACCCCACCCGTAGCACCTGCCACTAAAATTAAATCTGAATTATTTAGCATTGATTTGGATTACTTTTTTTATTGATAGTTTAAAATCTTACTAAAATTTGAGTTCAAAAATCAAACCCATTTAATTTCATCACAGATAAAAAATAGGCTCTATAAGGCTTTCACTTATTTTTTTCTCAAAGTCCCATTAACAAGATAATCAGGATTGGACAAATAATGTAAAGATATTTTAAGTGAGCTAGAATATAAAATATTCCTTTAAATCCATAATTCTATGAAATCCTTATCACTTATTGTGTTATTAGTCTTGGGATTTGTTCCTGTTTCTGAGGTTGAGGCAAAAGATCCCCCTGCTGAAACCTATCAACCTGGTTATTGGCAACCTGTAGCCAGATTTGATAATAAGAGAATCGTAGAAGTTAATATTATCAACAACACAGATGTTCCTATCGAATACGATTTAACAGACATCGAAGCGATGAACCCTCAAGCTTTGCAACCAGAACAAACAGGAAATTTAAACGGTTTTGGCAGTTCTGCTAACATTGTTATTTATCCTCTAGTTAACGATGCTACTGACTTCAATTTACGTTACAAAGTAGCCGTAGACGAAGATAATAACGTTATTAACGTATCCGTCATCAAGGATAAGCCCAGTTTTCTAGGACATCGTTCCATAAATTTACAACGAACCGGGGCTGTTTATCTCTACTAACAGTTGAAGATGCGGACGGAGAGACTCGAACTCTCACGCCAAAGACACTAGAACCTAAATCTAGCGCGTCTACCAATTCCGCCACGTCCGCATTTTATTATCCGACTTACAATCATAACATACCTTTTGTTAATATCAAGATGTTTTTTTACTCTTGCCTTTTGCCTTTTTTCGTAATTGATGAGAATGGGACATTGCGGGGCGAGAAATCTGGCTAGGTATTTGGTCGGCATAAATAGGAACAGTAAAGTGGAATTGACTGCCATGATCCTTACCTTGGGACTCCGCCCAAATTTTGCCACCCCAACCCCGAACGATTTGGCGACAGATAGCCAAACCTAAACCAGTCCCCCCTGCACTGCGTCTTAATGCCCCTTCTTCTTGGTAGAAACGGTCAAAAACGGTTTCTAAGCGTTTTGGTTCTATCCCCCTACCAGTGTCAGCTACGGTGACCTCTAAATTGTAAGGATTATTACAACTAACTTCTAGGCTAATTTTCCCTTCCTCGCTGGTAAATTTGCAAGCATTGTCCAATAACTTAGCCAAAACTTCCACTAACCATTCTCCATCTGCTTTCACCAGAGGCAGTTCATCCTTAACTCGATTTTCGATTTTTGGTAGGGGTGTTTCTTTGTGGCGCGCCCGCACATTACTTAAGGATAATTCTACGCATTCGTGTAAATTCAACGCCTCGATATTCCATTCTACCCGTCCGCTTTCTAACTGGGAGAGGGTTAAAAAATCTTGCACCAGTTTTCGCATTCGTTCAGCGTCTTGTAAAGCCGTGTTAAGCATTACTTGACGCAACTCTGGGGACATATCCGGTTCTGAGGCCAAACTTTCTAAACAAACTTGAATAGTGGATAGAGGGGTTCTCAATTCGTGACCGGTGATGGCCACTAAATTAGAACGAGTGCGATCGAGTGCTTCTAATTGTTCATTGAGATCCTGAAGATTAGCATAGGCTTCTGCTTGGATTAAAGCTACCCCAATTTGAGTTGCGATCGCATTAACTAAACCGACATCGTCTTCTTTCCAAGTCATGGGTTTTGGCCCACAATGATGCAACTCCAACATTCCTAACAGTCGACCTCGATATAAAATCGGCACCAACATCCAGGACAATATAGAACAACTATTAACTAAGATTTGCAGAGACTTCCCAGATAATTTTCCTTCCTCTGCGGTATCAGTCAATCGAGAATCCCTGGTGGCGTTATTGATGGTCAAAGCATCCCGTAATTCAACCACTTCTTGAAATAAAGGGTTATGTTTTAGGGGCCAAGTTTGCCCTTTAATCGAAGCAATACCCTGATTGAGAAATTCGTGTTCAATAGTCGCTGTGGTGTCTGTTTCTCTGCAACGGTAAACTAAACAACGACACACCCCCAAACCTTCCCCCAACTTCTGGACAGCAATTTGCAAAATTTCGTCGGGATCTAGGGATAAACGGATAGCAGTGGTAACGGAGTTAATTAAACGTTCTTTTTGCTCTTTAGCAGCTAATGAACGATTGGCTTTAAGGAGTTTATACTGCCCTGCTTGTAAATAGGTAACTAGCCGTTGTACAAAGGGATCGGGATTATTGTGGGTGACATCCCAGGTGGTGTTGTCAGTTTCACCCTGTTGTATAACCATTTGACTAGCAATATCGGGGGGTAAATATTTTTCACGGGCGATTTGGACTTTTTCTTTTAGTTCTGGACGATACTCTACGATAGTGTCCAGAAGAATATGAGCGGCGTATTGAGTAACTTGACGATCAAAGGTAGACATTCCCTCAAAACGACGATTATTATCTACTGAAGCCGTCATCTGTTGCCGTCCAGGGATTCCTTTTTCTTGACAAATGAGACAACTGGCATAACTGGAGCCAAGAACCACCAAATGCCATTCTGTAGTTAAAGTATCGTCAGGGGCAAAAGCAATGGTTTCGTATTCCTGAGAACAGTTTTTAAACTCGGCCTCAGGGGCAGCCAGGACATAAACCTGATTGCTTTTTTGGGCGATGCGCCGATATCGTTGAGCTTCTTGACGATAAAATCGTTCTCTCTGAAAACTAGCGATAACTAATGGCTGCTCTGATCCTGCTAATACCTGATCCTCCATAGCATGGGACAGGGCAGTTAAGGAAGCCTTAAAGTACATCTGAGGCCGCCATTGAGGAAAAATTTGCAGTAGTTGTGTTAAAACCGATTTTGATCTGCTCATCAATGATTGTGTCCAAGATACCCTAGCAAAATCGAGGCTCTTTTGCCATTCTATCTTAAACGGAAATCAAGCATTTCCCAAGAGCTAAAGCCAGTGGAGAAATATATTGTTTTACGCCATAGGTTTTTAGACACTGTTAATCTTGACTAGAACTGGGAAACTAAGGGACTAGGGGATTAAAGAACCAACAAATCACTTTACCTTTGTCTTCCTATTTCTTAACAATTCTTAACCTAATGATGTTGATCTGAGGGTTTTATCTGGGAAATTTAACAATTTGAGAACGATTTGAGAAATCACGCTTATAATCGGTACAGGATTCATTGTGATCTGAACATACTTCTTAGTTAACGTTTACATTTAGTTATCAATTTGTTGCAATGCCGCGAATACTCGTAATCGAAGATGACGATGCCATCAGAGACCTGATCGCCACCAATTTGGAGATGGCAGGTTATGACATCAAACAAGCACCAGACGGCATTAAAGGACAGGCCTTAGCCGTCCAATTACAGCCCGATTTAATCATGCTGGATTTAATGCTACCCAAAGTAGACGGGTTTACCGTTTGCCAAAGACTCCGTAGGGATGACCGCACCGCTGATATTCCCGTTTTAATGTTATCTGCTCTGGGTCAAACCCAAGATAAAGTCGAAGGTTTCAACGCCGGAGCCGATGATTATTTGACCAAACCCTTTGAGTTAGCAGAAATGTTGGCTAGGGTACGGGCCTTATTAAGACGAACCGATCGCATTCCACAAGCGGCCAAACATTCAGAAATCCTCAATTATGGTCCTCTGACTCTAATTCCAGAGCGTTTTGAAGCCATTTGGTTTGAGGATACGGTTAAGTTAACTCACTTAGAATTTGAGTTACTACACTGCCTACTACAACGTCATGGCCAAACGGTTTCCCCAAGCGAAATTCTCAAGGAAGTGTGGGGTTATGATCCCGATGACGATATTGAGACAATCCGCGTCCATATTCGTCATTTACGAACAAAGTTAGAACCCGACCCCAGACACCCCTGTTACATCAAGACGGTTTACGGAGCCGGTTACTGTTTAGAGTTACCCAGTTCTGAACAGGTGCCCTTATCTACCGATGCTGCAGTGGTGTAAATGGTTCCGAAATATAGGGATTTATTGGTGGCAAAATCCCTGAATAACGTGGAAGTGGGGGGAAATCTGAAACATTGGTTCACTAGAACACAGTGTGCGATGGAGTAAGATAGTAAATTCAGTGTTTGAACCATTGAGTAATCATATTTTCTCCTTATGTCACCCCCCATTCAACTTCTTTCCCCTGAGATTATCAATTTAATCGCTGCGGGAGAAGTAATTGACTCTTTGGCGGCTGTTGTTCGCGAATTGGTTGAAAACGCTATTGATGCTGATGCCACCCGTCTGACTATTTCCGTGTTTCCTGAACTTTGGCAGGTAGTGGTGGCGGATAATGGTCAGGGAATGTCTTTAGATAATTTATACCAGTGCGCTCAGGCCCATCATACCAGTAAGATTTGTTACTTAGATGACCTCTGGAAGATTACTAGTTTAGGGTTTCGCGGGGAGGCTTTGTTTAGCATTACCCAAGTTGCTCAGTTAAGCATACAGAGTCGTGACCCTACAGACAAGAGCAATGGATGGTATGTTGAGTACAATCAGCAAGGAAAGGTAGATAAAGAGATACCTTCGCCGATGGCACCAGGAACCATTGTGACAGTTTCTAACCTGTTTGGGTCTATTCCTGTTCGTCGTCAAGGTTTACCAGCCTTCTCATTGCAATTAAAGGCGATACAGGGAACAATTGAAAACCTATCCCTTTGCCATCCCCAAATTACTTGGCAGATTTACCATAACCAGAAACTTTTGCTCAGTATTGGTGCGGCAAAAACACCCCAACATATTTTACCCCAGTTATTAAAGCAAGTACATTTTCATGATCTACAGTTCACTTGCGAAACCATAGACACTCCCAGGCAACAACAAGCTAGGATAGAGATGGTTTTAGGTTTACCCGATCGCTGTCATCGAGGTCGTTTAGACTGGTTAAAAATAGCTGTCAGTGGTCGTGTGGTGCGATCGCCTTATTTAGAACAAACTGTTTTAGGTGCATTAAGTCGCACTTTGCCCAAAGGTCGTTTTCCTGTTGGGTTTATCCATTTAATCATACCACCATCGGAAATCGATTGGAATCGCCATCCAGCTAAGACAGAAATTTATTTACAATCTCGAGAATTTTGGCAAGAAAAAGTTACAGAAATTATTGAAAAAACTTTAAAATTATCCCCCATAACTATCAGCGTCGCCAACCAGAATCAGCGTGTTAAAAAACTCCTCAAAGCTTCAGAAAGCAAAGGAAATTATCAAGTTAACTCTTCTAATTCTACCGAATTAGAACTAATTAGATTGCGAGCAGTAGGGCAAGTTAATAAAACTTATATTGTTGCTGAACATAGTCAAGGTTTATGGTTAGTTGAACAACACATTGCTCATGAAAGGGTTTTATACGAACAGATACAAGATCAATGGCAATTGATTCCTGTAGAACAAGCAATTATTCTCACACAATTATCCTTAAAACAAGTAGAACAATTAGAAAGAATTGGCTTAGAAATTGAACCATTTGGAGAGAATACTTGGGCTGTTCGCACTGTACCACAATTGCTAGAAAATCGGGAAGACTGTCCAGATGCTTTAATAGAATTAAGTTTAGGAGGAGACTTAGAAACTGCACAGGTAGCAGTGGCTTGTCGTAGTGCAATTCGGAATGGGACAGTCTTAGAAATAGCTCAAATGCAAGAGCTTCTAGATAGTTGGAAAAGAACCCGAAATCCTCGAACTTGTCCCCACGGAAGACCCATTTATTTATCCTTGGAAGAATCTTCTTTATCTCGATTTTTTCGTCGTCATTGGGTCATTGGGAAAAGTCATGGAATATAAAAATAATAGTATAAATTTAAAATTATAAATAGTTAATATTAGCAAGCAATCTCTTGAATTTTAGTTTTGATTAGGTAAAGTTTTAGGTATCTGATAGTAGGGATAACTTAATTTTTACTACACTTTCAAGTAAGTAGTCGGACATAAATATAGTTAACTGTCTTAAGAAATGTAAATTATTTGTCACCCCTTAAGGTGCGCTTTCTCTGCTACCTTCTTTGCTTACCTCACAGTAATGCTGATTTTTGTCCAGGCACTTAGATAGATTTGCCCTGATAAATTAAATCAGACTATGGCTCATTTGTATTAGTCAAATGTTAAAGAAAATCGACTATTTTTGGAACACTACAATTTTTATGTATATCCTCATAGGACTGTTTACTCAAATTAAAATCAAGGAGAAATTTAATGGCGATTTTTAATGTAACCCAAACCACAGATGATGGAACCGGGTGCCATCTTGCAAGCAAATCAATTACCTGGGGATGACACCATTAGTCTAGACACTGACGTACGGATGACTGGGGTAATGAAACGCCTCATTGATAGCAATATTACCATTCAAGGAAACGGCAACAGTATTAGTGGGGATGCCAATGGCAATGGAACGGCCGATGAAGAAGATGTGCGTCCCTTGTTTATTTTGTCAGGAACGGTGGATATCTCGGATGTAACCATAACAAATAGCGTAGCCAAAGGAGGAAATGGAGGAGGAGGAGGAGCAGGTATGGGAGGAGGCTTGTTTATCTATGAGGGTGATGTCTCCTTAAACAATGTTAACTTCAACGAGAATAGGGCTATAGGCGGAAATGGCGGAGAATTCGCAGGTGGGGGTTTATTCGGTGACGGAAACTTGGGTGGTGGGGGTCTGTTTGGAGATGGGGGTGATGGTGGCTACGTTAGGGTTGACTTCAGTAATGGCCGCTATGGCTATTACTCTGGTAATGGTGGCTACGGGGGTTATGGCAACTACATGGGGGGAGGCGGTTTTGGCTACGTTGGCACTGGGAACGGCACCACGGCAGGAGACTTTGGTGGTGGCGGTGGCACCACAGGAGGAGGACTCGCGGGAGGAGGATCTGCCGGTAACGGAGGCTTTGGAGGAGGAGGAGGAGCTGCTCTCGATGCCTATGGGGCAAGGGGAGGTAATGGGGGTTTTGGCGGAGGGGGTGGAAATGCTGTCGCTGATGGCTTCAGGCTATTTGGATATGCAGCCGACGGAGGTGATGGAGGTTACGGAGGAGGGGGAGGAGCTGCTACAGGGGATCCCGGGTTCTATGGCTACTTTAGCAATGGCTATTACAGTGGCGGTGCTGGTAGAGGAGGCTTTGGTGGTGGTGATGGCATGGGTGGCTATAGCCGTGGTAATGGAGGAGGAGGTGCTGGCATGGGTGGTGCTATTTTCGTCCGTAGTGGGATTGTGGATCTCAATAATGTTGACTTCACTAATAATAGTGCTACTGGTGGTACGGGGGCTAATGCTGGACAAGGTCTCGGTGGGGCTATTTTTGTCATGCAGTCTACCACCAACTCCAATGGCAACAACCAGGGGATGCCAACCACCCTGGCTACTGTGACCGCTTCTGGTATATCTTTCCGTGGTAACAGTGCCGCTGATGATGCTGGAACTGCCACCAATAATGATGACTTGTTTGGCTCTATAGGTAGTCTTGATATTGGACTCTATGATGCTAATAGTGATACTTTAATTACTCCTCTTGGAAATAATGACAAAATTCTCGCCAGTACATTGGCAGACACAGAAGTAACTATTGCTGCAATAGTGGCAGAAAATAGTCTGTTATTCGGACAAGCTGAAAGTATGTTTATTAATCTCAATAATGGCGATGTTACCCGCACTGAAAATGTTGAGCCTTATGCTCTATTTGGGGATGATAATCAAAATTATTTTGGGGGGATTCTTCCAGCAGGAGAAAATACCATTAGCTTTGATGTTTATTCTCACAATAATCTTCAAGGAGATTTATTAGGAACAGTAACTCGAAGTTTTACCATCATTGATAATTTAGCTGGAGAACTCAAAATTGGACTCTACGATGCTGATAGTGATACCTTGATTACCTACCTTGAGGGGAATGATGAAATCTTAGCAAGTACATTGGCGAATCGAGAAGTTACAATCGCTGCAGAGATTCCTGAAGAGAGTATTTTATTTGGACAAGCGGAGAGTATGTTTCTTGATCTCAATAATGGTGATGTTACCCACACTGAAAATGTTGAGCCTTATGCTCTATTTGGGGATGATAATCAAAATTATTTTGGGGGGATTCTTCCAGCAGGAGAGAACACTATTAGCTTTGATGTTTATTCTCAAAATAATCTTCAGGGAGATTTATTGGGAACAGCTACACTAGATTTTGAAATTGTTAATGATTTAGGAGTCTAGTTCCTGGTGGCTACTTTGCCCACGTCTTCATGGACATCTTGAACTCCATAGTATTAAATGTTTTAGGAAATTGCTGGATTTTTTGTTTAACCAGCAATCGGACTCAGATGGGCTATATCGAAGAGATTCGCAAAGCGGTGCCTAGCTTCCACCGCTTTTTCTTTTCTAAATTATAATCTGATGAACTACGATTATCCGCTTCGCTGAGATAATCGTTTCTGACGCTTCTTCGCCCCTAGTTGCCTCATACTTCCGCACAAGGTAGAGCTAGGTGACTCTGCGTCTAAAGAGGACAGTTCCTGCCCCCTTGCCCAGTTTAAACACACCTGGGCTGCTGCGACATCTCTATCGCAACTATAAAGGCACTTTTCGCAGTTATGTTGTCGTTCTGCTAATGTCTTTTTCTTTTGATGACCACAATTAGGACAAGTCTGAGATGGCCTGACTTTTCGGGTAGGAACCTCAATATAAAAACCACCTGCTTCGGTAATTTTGCTTTTAATTAATGATTTTAGATTACCGATTCCAACGTCAAGAATTGATCTATTTAATCCAGTCTTTTGACGCTTTCTTTTGCTACCTGTCTTAGCTTTTTTGGTCATTCCTTTTAGGTTTAATTTCTCAGTTGCCACCAAGCTATTACTGCTTACAATTTGTGTGGAAACTTGATGATGCCAGTTTTGTCTTTGACGACCAACTTTGCTTTGGATTTTACCGACTTTTTTAATAGCTTTTTTCCATCTTCTAGACCCTTTTACTCCAGAAATGTTGAATGTCTTTAGAAAACTTTACATATCAAATTAGACTAACCCT
>NZ_JARVCN010000358.1:0-3114 GCF_038442745.1 Crocosphaera sp. Alani8 | reverse complement strand
TCATCTATTAGTAAAGGGTTTTATAAGGGGGTTAAAAAGAGCGGATTTGGTATCAATTGTTAATTAATCCTGAGAATTTGTTAGCCTAGAGACCCAAACCTTAATCTCTAAGGTACACTAGGTACTTTTGCAAAGGTCAGCGATCGCCACTAATATCCCATCAGTTTAAAGAATAATCACAAGTGAAGTTAATCATCATTGAATTAGTCTTTGATATTCTTCGCGTGTAGTTTGCGCACCGTATACACGTTTGAATTTAGATGTCTTAATAGGTTTTAGAGGTTTTGGTTGAGGAGACTTTTTTTTCGACAGTTCTCTATCATTACAGATGGCGGCAAGTATTTCTGGGTCATATGTACGAGTAAAAGGATAATCATAGTCTCGTTCTAAATTGACTCTAGATTGTAAAATCCCCTGTGAATTAGGAGAACTAGCTAAAGCAGATTTGACTTGGTAAGAACTAAAGGTTACTGTTAGTAAGACAAAAACGGCTATGAGAAGTTTCTTCATCATGATAATCTCCCTAATTTCTAACTTTTAACATACAAACGTTGCTTGAATATGAATAATATAAGTCTTTAAAGAACCATTCAACCTAAATTTAGGAAGTTAAGAGAAAAGTTAAGAACATAAAAGAATTAGGACTATTTACATAAATAATTCTAATATTTATATTATCTACGCCGACATAGTAATCCGTACTATAATGAAATGAGGAAATACTATCAACTTAGATTAATTTTCACTACTTATGACAAACTACGTAAAATTAAAAACTATTACTATATTTATGCTTATTCTTTCAGTTCTCTTCAATCTTTCCTTATTATCTGAATTAATAGGTAGATGCGAAGTATCAAATGGTCGGATTGGAGTATTAACACAAGATATTGAAATAGGTCATCTTAAGGAAAAAACAACTGTTTTTACACTCCCAAAAGGACTTACAGTTAGGGAAGTATCTGCAACTAGATCTGATTTGGCAAACCTATATAAATTTCGTTTTGTTATTACTTCTAATAGTGAATCACTGATTGATTATTCTAATAACAAAGGTGATTTAAGCAATACATATAGTGAGTATTATTCTACTAAAAACAAAACAAAATAACCGAATAAATTTAATAATCTAGGCGTTTTATATTGACAAAAACGGTGAAATGTGGGGTCAGCCTAAAGAGTATTAAAAGATCCTTTTTTCTGGCTCACTCTAGTTTTTGGATGGTTTATTGGCGATCGCTAATTTTCCAAAACAACGGAGGCCTCCAAGTTTGTCACAGTACTTTTGTACGAAGTTAAACTTCTATAATCACTGATTTTATTCAGAGAATCATTCGTCAATTAATAGATTTTTCTTTACAATGTTAAGTATGACGTAATATTGTAAAAAATGAAATTAAGAACTATCGTATTTGTACTCTTTATTTCAGTTCTCTTGAACCTTTTCTTATTATATGAATCAATAGATGGATGCGCAGAAATTGCCAATGGTCGGATTGGAGTATTAACACAAGATACTGAAGTGGGTTATTTTGATGGAAAAGCAACTGTTTTTACACTTCCACAAGGACTTATAGTTAGGGACGCATCTGCAATAGGACCAGGTTGGTTTGAGGCAGAAAGATTTCGTATTATTATAACTTCTAACAATAAATCACTGGTTGATTATTCTAATAATAAAGATGATTTAGGTAATAAATATAGTGAGTATTATTCTACAGAAATCAAAAACGGGACTGACAAAAGATAACTTATTCAAGAAAAAAAGGGGATTGTTTGAAAACAACATAATTATTCTTGTTACCTAGTAATTCTAAACTTTGAACGACAGTGCGTCAGTCCCCACTCCGCAAGCTGAGAGTGGGGAAGGAAAGCACAATGATTTGAGGACTCGATGTCCGAAGAATCATTAAATAGGGGCATCTTGGTTCTTGATATATTCTTTCAACTTTTCAATAGGTGCGCCACCAGAAGAAGCAACATAATAAGACTTAGACCAAAAAGAAACTTTGTCTTTATAAAACTTAGTTACTTGCTCAGGAAAGTCTTTTTTCATAACTCTAGCCGTCGAACTTTTAAGACATCCTGCAACTGTAGATATTGAGTTTTTAGGGTGGAAATCTAATAGTATATGAACATGATCCATTTCCCCAGAAAACTCTAATAATTCACAATCCATTTTTCTAGATACTTGCCAAACCATTTCCCTTAATCGCTCTAACATTTGGGCGGTTATTACTTTGCGTCTATAATGAGTAACAAAAACAAAGTGTAACCGCACACTAAAAACACTATGTGACCCTTTTCGTGGTTTTATCTTGACCTCCTACAGGTAATTAGACTAAAATCATCATATCAGTTCTGTTGAGGTCGGCGACATGGCTACTAAAAGAATCACGTTTAGACTTTACCCAAATAAAGAACAAAATGAGAAACTTCATTATTGGAGACGTTTACACAAAGATTTATACAATGCTTGTGTAGTTAATCGAAAAACTCAATACAAAAAGTTTGGTAAATCCATTAATTACTTTGACCAACAAAACTCATGACCTGAGTTTAAAAAAGATTGGCCAGAATATAAAGAACTTGGTAGTCATACCCTTCAAGCAACTGTAAAACGAGTTGATTTTGCCTTTCAACGTTTTTTCAAGATTAAATCAGGTTATCCGAAACTGAAGTCTGCAAGAAAATATAAAGGATGGACTTATCCTGATAAAGCTGGTTGGAAAATAGACAGCAATGGACATCATGGAAAGCTAACTCTCTCTAACCTTGGAACAATAAAAATGAGAGGTAAGGCGAGAGATTGGGGACTGCCAAATACTTGCACTATTATTTTTAAACAAGGAAAATGGTATGCTTCTGTTACTGTGATTTGTAGCTCTGAACGAGAAACTGGCAACAAAGCCTGTGGTATCGATTTCGGTACTCATCATGCACTTGCTTTTGACGATGGAACTGTTATCGATAATCCTAGGTTTTTAAAACAATCACAGGATAAAATTAATAAAACGGCTAAGGAATCTAGGAAGAAACGTGCTGGTAAAAAAGGAGTAAAAGCAGAAATGTTGAATGTTAGAAAAAAGCCTGGAAAAAATCTGTTTAAAATGA
>NZ_JARVCN010000357.1:0-3120 GCF_038442745.1 Crocosphaera sp. Alani8 | reverse complement strand
CTCCTGCCTCCTGACTCCTGACTCCTGACTCCTGACTCCTGACTCCTGCCTCCTGACTCCTGACTCCTGACTCCTGACTCCTGACTCCTGCCTCCTGCCTCCTGCCTCCTGCCTCAACCCTTAACCTCTTAATCTAAAACTGCGGTATAAACCTATGAACCAACCCTTTACCCCCGAAGAAATAGCCACAGAAGGCATAAAACCCTCTGAGTACGAGGAGATAGTCAAACGGTTAGGAAGACACCCCAACAAAGCAGAATTAGGTATGTTTGGGGTCATGTGGTCTGAGCATTGTTGTTACAAAAATTCTCGTCCTTTACTGAAAAATTTTCCCACAGAAGGCGATCGAATTTTGGTTGGTCCAGGAGAAAATGCAGGGGTAGTAGACTTAGGAGAAGGGTTAAGATTAGCCTTTAAAATTGAATCCCATAACCACCCATCTGCAGTGGAGCCTTTTCAGGGTGCCGCTACCGGAGTTGGTGGGATTTTAAGGGATATTTTTACAATGGGAGCGCGCCCTATTGCTTGTTTAAATTCTCTACGGTTTGGAGAGTTGGAAAATGCCAAAACTAGGCGTATTTTTTCGGGAGTTGTTGAAGGAATCTCCCATTATGGTAACTGCGTTGGAGTGCCAACGGTTGGGGGAGAAATTTACTTCAATTCTGCTTACAATGGCAACCCATTAGTGAATGCAATGGCTTTGGGTTTAATGGAGACAAAAGACATCGTTAAATCTGGGGCAACGGGAATAGGTAATCCTGTTTTATACGTCGGCTCAACTACTGGTAGAGATGGCATGGGTGGGGCGAGTTTTGCCAGTGCAGAATTAACGGATCAATCAATGGATGATCGTCCGGCGGTTCAAGTCGGTGATCCTTTCTTGGAAAAGTCTTTGATTGAAGCTTGTTTGGAGGCATTTAAAACCGGTGCGGTGGTAGCGGCACAAGATATGGGAGCGGCAGGAATTACCTGTTCCACATCTGAAATGGCCGCTAATGGAGGGGTTGGCATAGAATTAGACTTAGATAAAATCCCTGTAAGAGAAACAGGAATGGTCCCCTACGAATACCTTTTATCAGAGTCTCAGGAACGAATGTTATTTGTGGCGCAAAAGGGAAGAGAACAGGAATTAATTGATATTTTTCATCGTTGGGAACTGCAAGCAGTGGTAGCAGGAAAAGTGATAGAAGCTCCTATTGTTCGGATATTGTTTCAAGGAGAAATTGCCGCAGAAATTCCTGCTAGTGCTTTAGCAGATAATACCCCAATCTATCATCGAGAGTTATTAGAAAACCCTCCCGAATACGCACAAAAAGCCTGGCAGTGGACAGAAGAAAATTTACCGGATTGTACGGTGGAAGGAATAGAAATTGAGGGAGCATTGAAAAGTTGGAATGATGTTCTGTTAGAACTTTTAGATACCCCTTCTATTGCCTCTAAAAAATGGGTTTATCGTCAGTACGATCATCAGGTACAAAATAACACTGTTATTTTACCAGGAGGAGCAGACGCAGCCGTGGTTCGTGTTCGTCCTATTTCAGCTAAACCAAATACTTGTAAAATTGGGGTAGCTGCCACCACTGACTGTAACTCTCGTTATGTCTATTTAGACCCCTTAGAAGGGGCAAAAGCTGCCGTTGCAGAAGCCGCTAGAAACCTCAGTTGTGTGGGGGCTAAACCTTTAGCAATTACGGATAATTTGAATTTTGGTAGTCCTGAAAATCCTATCGGCTATTGGCAATTAGCATTAGCTTGTCAGGGTATTTCTTCTGCTTGCCTAGAACTAGAAACACCAGTTACAGGTGGCAATGTTTCGTTGTATAACGAGACAGTTGATAGCGAGGGAAATCCTCAGCCAATTTATCCCACTCCCGTTATAGGAATGGTGGGATTAATAGAAGATATTACCAAGGTTTGTGGACAAGGTTGGCAAAATGAAGGAGATATTATTTATTTATTGGGAATTGATAATCAGGCTACTTTAGGGGCATCCGAATATTTAGCCAGTATTCATAATATTATATCAGGAAAGCCACCAAAAGTCGACTTTAATCAGGAACGTTTAGTCCAGAAAATTTGCCAGGAAGGTATTAGTCAAGGTTGGATAAAATCGGCGCATGATTGTTCAGAAGGTGGTTTAACTATCGCTTTAGCTGAATGTTGTATTAGCGGAAATTTAGGAGCAGAAATCAAACTAAATTATCCAGAAAAAATGCGGTTAGATAATTTACTCTTCGGTGAAGTGTGTGGACAAATTCTTATTTCTATTAGTCCTGAAAATCAACAGCAATGGGAAAGTTATCTACAGCAAAATTTAGGTAATAATTGGCAAAAGTTGGGTCAAGTTAAATCGAACCAACTAAATATTATCTTATCTGATAATTCTTCAGTTATTGGTGTAGAAGTTGCGACTATGATTAATGATTGGTCAAATGCTATTGAAAAAAGATTGAAAAGTTAACCATAAAAAAATTGTTAATCTAACAGAAGAACGAGTTTTTATTTTAAATTCTCTCCCAGTCTCTTGTCAAAAATATTATTTATAAATTATTAATGACTGCTAATTTTATCATAATTAATACTTTTAAAAAGTTTTCAATCATGAATCGGGACTTTTTGTCATTCCTCTATTTTCTGTCGTCAAAATTCACAAAGCTCTCAACATTTACCTCCTATAATATATGTATATTTGTTCAAATTACGAATTTTGAATTACTACTGCGATCGCTATTAGCACGAAATTTTATATTATTCCGATACTACTTTCTTGAAGTGCGGAATGTGGATCTATTACTGATTCAATGGGTTGATTATCAGTCTAAATCTCTGTTCTATCTTTAATAGCTTGGGTTAAACCATCTAAATAATGGTCTAATGAATCAATGTGGGTTTTCATCTCTTGAATCGTGGGATGCTGGGAAATCCCCTGTTCCAATGATTGTAAGTATTGATTAACAGATTGTTGAACAAGTTGTTTCACAAACTCTAAGAGTTCTTGTTTGACATTCTGTATATCGTTCTGACTGCTAGAGTAACCCATAAAGGAAACCAGGGGGGAATCTGATTTACAGGATACTGCAAACAAAGCCCACGTAGTTCACTCGTGGGATGTAGTTTGCC
>NZ_JARVCN010000356.1:0-3150 GCF_038442745.1 Crocosphaera sp. Alani8 | reverse complement strand
GTTTGGCCTAAGTTTTCGCAGCGAGTGACCCCTGGCTTTTTGAGAAGATACATAATTTGTCTATTTGCTCTTCTGTTTTTACTCTCCTATTTTGTGCGGCTCTGATTAATAACTAAGGATAGCCTATGAGAGTTGTTGGGATTCAAATTAGTGGCATTGCTATTAGAAGTTTTGATATTTCATCGGAATTAATAGGTTGACTAAACAGATAACCCTGTGCCATCTCACAACCAAGTTTTTGAAGGATATGAGATTGTTCTTCAGTCTCAACGCCCTCAGCAATAATTTCATGGGCTAGATTATGACCCATTTCTATCATGGAACCAATCAGGGTCTTTGATTTATGGTCAACAAGCATATCATCAATAAAATATTTATCAATTTTCAGGCAATCAACTGTCAAATGTTTCAGAGAGGCAAAAGATGAATACCCTGTCCCAAAATCATCGATTGCTAATAGTACACCCAGATTTTTCAATTCCCGAAAAATTGAGAGATTTTCTTGATCAGTCTGCACAACACTCTCGGTCACCTCTAATTCGAGTTCCGATGGCACTATTCCTGTCTCATCAATAATATGCTCAATCAATGACACAAAATCTTTATCAAGAAAATGGATTGGAGAAATATTAACCGCCATACGAATTGCAGGCAAACCTGCTTTCTTCCAGGCAACAGCTTGATTACAGGCTGTTTTCAATACCCATTCAGTGAGGGGCTTAATCATGCCTATTCTTTCAGCTGTAGCAATAAATTCAGCGGGGGAAACCTGACCTAATCGTGGATGATGCCAGCGTGACAAGGCCTCGACACCGATAATGTTTCGAGTGAGTATCTCAACCTGGGGTTGATAAACCAGTGACAACTGCTGTTTTTCGATGGCCTCCCTTAAATTTTGCTCCATGCGAAACTGATACTCAGCTTTATGAGTAAGCTCAGGGTTATAGAACACGTACCGATTTTTGCCTTGTTCCTTTGCAGCATAAAGTGAAGTATCAGCTGCTTTGATTAATGCTGAGATATCTTGTCCGTCATCAGGGTAGTGTGCAATCCCCATACTGCAAGTGGGAATAAATTGCCTTCCCAATAGGCCTACTGGCTTTGATATCATTTCAAGGCAACGTTCCGCCACATGGGCAGTAGCATAGTCATCATCTACATCATTGACAAGAATACAGAATTCATCACCACTAAGGCGTGCGACAAAATCAATTTCACGAGTGAGTTTTTGGAGGCGCTTGGCAATTTCCTGGAGCAGCAAGTCACCAGCATCATGGCCCAGAGTGTCATTGACACTCTTAAAATTGTCTAAGTCAATATATAGAAGACCCAAACGAGATATGTTGCGCCGAGAATGGCTGATTGAGGCTTTAAGATTCTCATAGAAGTAGGCACGACTGGCAAGCTTTGTTAAGTCATCGATATACGCCAATTCCTGTATCCGCTTCTGAGCTTGGTCACGCTCCATTACAATCCCAGCAAGCCTTGCGGCCGACTTAAGAGCGTTTGACTCATCTTCATTGGGCAGCCCAGGGTAATCATAATACATTCCGAATGCACCTAATACCATTCCTGATGAATTTTTAATCGGTTCAGACCAACAGCAACGCATACCATGAGGCAGTGCCACCTGTTTAATTTTGGCCCATTTTGGATCTGTTTCAATATTCTCAACAAGAACACGCTTTCCGGTATAAGTTGATGTGCCACATGAACCTACATCAGGACCGTTTTTGAGACCGTGAACCGCATCACAGTAATCCCTTGGCAGACTCGGTGCTCCCCCGTGCATCAGTCGACCATCTTCTAGTTCTAGCAGAGAACATCGCATTCCAGGATAGCGTTTTTCATACATTAATGCGATTTCTGCATAGATTTCTGATGCGGGTTTCCCTGTTGCGATCATCTCCAGAATTTCGGCATTTTTCTCATCAAATACTTCTGCTTGTTTCCGGGCTGTTATATCCACGTGAGTTCCCACTAAACGGACTGCCTTTCCATCGGAATCACGATGTACGAGGAATGCACGGGATAGCACAAAAACTTCATGCCCTGCTTTATGCTGCATACGCATTTCCACATCAAATGAATCAACTTTCCCCACTAAGTAATCTTGGACTAGTTTTAAGAACATATCTTTATCATCTCGATGAACTAAGCTTTTCCAAGTGTTTAAATCGTTAGTCAATTCGTCATTTTCGTAACCCAGCATTTCTTTCCAGCGTGGTGAATAATATACTTCATCCGTTTCCAAGTTGAAGTCCCACAGCCCATCATTCGCTCCACCCATAGCAAGGGAAAACCGTTGTTCACTTTTCTGAAGTTTTTTCTCTGATTCTCTACGAGCAGTTATATTATGTCCAATGCCTAGCACACCGAATAACTTTCCATTCTTCTCATACATGGGATACCTACTTATTTCCAGAAGTTCGCAGTGTCCATCATTGGCAAATATTGCCCATTCTTCTTCGAGGGATGGGGAACCTTTTAGCATTACTGACTTATTCTGCTCCTGCAATAAATCTGCCAACCGAGCATTCACAAAATCGTAATCGGTCTTGCCAAGTATTTCTTCCTCAGAAGCCCCGATAAAATCTTGGAAACGATTATTACATGATAGATATACACCATTTGGATCTTTTAGCCATATGAGATCAGGTAGAGTATTAATAATTTTTCTGTAGAATTCAATGGCTTTTCCGAACCCTACCAAAAATCTTTCTGCCGCCGAAATTACCTTAAAGCCTGGGTTTAAAACCGATTGAATTGTACGTTTCATAAGAGATTGATATATGTCCGATATTTTTATATATCTATAATATAAAATGTCTCTAACTTAGGGCTACAACCTAGAACTGGTTTGGTTTATTTTTAAAGTTAATGGCATTTGTCTATAATACAAACTGGGATTACAATCAGAATCCATGCTTTGCCTGAATAACTGAACTTCCCCTTTGACAAAACGCCATAACGTATGCTGTATCAGGGATACGCCGAATAAGCTAGGGGTCATTACTGGGTACAAATAGAAGAAATACCTAACATTTCTATTGCTTTTTGTTGTAGTTCAGTGGGTCGAGTTATCTTGTCAAAGACCAGGGCAAACGCATCTAAAATATGAGCAAAATTAGGGTATAATAAGGTCAGAAT
>NZ_JARVCN010000355.1:0-3164 GCF_038442745.1 Crocosphaera sp. Alani8 | reverse complement strand
TGCTAATTGCTTATTTTTTTGTTTTGTTTTTTCTTCATGAATAATGCAGGTTAGCGCGATAAAGTGCCATATCTGCCATTTCAAAAAGAGTTTGGTTTGATGGAATTTTGGAATCAACGGTAACAGCGATACCTAAACTGACACTAAGATAAGAACTGATAGGAGAACTTGAGTGAGTAATTTTTTCAAGTTGTACTCTTTGAGTAATTTGTTGAGCCATAAATTCAGCACCTTGACTGGGGGTATTAGGCAAAATAAGGGCAAATTCTTCGCCTCCGTAACGAAAAACCATGTCTCCAGGTCTTTGGAGAATATTCTCAAGGATAAGAGCGACTTTTCGTAAACAGAGATCCCCTTGTCGGTGTCCATAATAGTCATTGTAAGATTTGAAAAAATCTAGGTCACACAATAACAAGGACATGGGAGAATTTTGCCGTTGAGAACGTTTCCACGTAATTAATAAAAGCACCTTGGTTGGTATACTGAATTCGAGCAAAGATATTTGAAGATATTTATGAGTGTGGAGCAAGTCTCAACAGAGTCAAGCGAATTGTTAGGACTATCATCGTTTCATGAACGTCGTCGCGGTCTAGAAGAGGAGCATGAATGGCTACTCAAACAAATAAAAAGAAAACGCACCGAACTAAAAAATTTTTTAGATCAAATGCGTAGTATTGGGATGGAAGTTTTTAAAAGACTGTCACCAATCCATCAACAAATGCAAGAACTGGATCAAGAAATTCATGAATTATTCTCAGAAATTTTAACAACAAGAAAATTGGGGAAAAAAAGTAGAAAGGATATTATGGGAGTTTATCATAATCTTCAAATGATTGGATTAATAAGTCCCCAATTAGATGTGGAGTCAGAAGAGGAAGAAGAGAAAGAATGGCCAGAGGAGTTTGAGGATATATTCTCAGATGAAAAAGAGTTTGAATCAGAGGAAAAGGAGTCTAATAGAAATGCTAAATATACAGAGGAAGAGGATGGAGAGAATGATGGGGAAGGAGGGCAGAGAAAATCTAAGAAATCAGGAGAAATGAGAAAAACGTTTTTAAAATTAGCATCTTTATTTCATCCAGATAAAGCAAGTGATCCAGAAACTCAAATATATCATAATGAAGTAATGAAAGAAGTAAATAGAGCTTATGAAGAGGGGGATATAGCCAGACTACTAGAAATAGAAAAAACTCATCATCTTCAACAAGAAATAGATGTAAATAATACATCAAAGAGTGAAATTGAGAAGATTTGTTTAAGGAGGGAAAAAGATAATGAACTTCTAAGAAATCAATATGAAAACTTAAAAAGAGAATTAAGGATGGTAAGAAGAAGTCCAGAGGGGACAATGGTAAAAGAATATCGAGCTTGTCAAAAACAAGGGGTTGATGCTATGGGGGAACTAACAAGAGAGTTAGAAGCTCAAATAAAACCAATAGAAGGGATCAGGAATTTTGTCAGAGATTTCCGTGATAAGAAAATGACCATCTCAGAATTTCTAAAAGGCCCTGGAGGTGGGGGAGCAGGGAGAGAGGAAGAAATATTAGAAATGATGTTAGAAGAATTATTAGGGATTAGAATAATCTAAATAATAAGGAAGTTAAATAAAAACTAAAAAGAGCCAAATAATTCATTTTTATTAGTAAAATATAAAGAGTGATATGAGAATAATTGAGTTCAAAAATCATGACAGAAAAAGTAGATGAAATTCGTGACTATCTAAATACAATTGGTCAAATTCCGCTCCTAAAAGCTAATGAAGAAATTGAATTAGGAAAACAAGTAAAAAGGATGAGGACTTGTTGGGAGATTAGGGAGACATTACTAGAAGAAAGCCCCTTAGTAACTGAGGAAGAATGGGCAGAGAAATTAGGGATAAGTGTGAGAGAACTCCAGGGAATTTTAAAAAGAGGGAAAAGAGCGAAAGATAAAATGGTGAATGCTAATTTAAGATTAGTAGTAGCCATGTCTAAAAAATATCAGGGTAAAGGATTAGAATTACTGGATTTAGTTCAAGAGGGAAATCTGGGGTTAATAAGAGCAGTGGAAAAGTTTGAAGTGGAGAAAGGATACAAATTTTCAACTTATGCGTATCATTGGATTAGACAGGCCTTAGTAAGAGCAATATTTGATAGAGGAAGAACAATTAGACTTCCGGCTCATATAAATGAAGAGATTCATAAGCTGAAAAAAGTTCAGTTAGAAATTAGACAGAAATATGGAAGAAGTGCGACAACCGAAGAAGTGTCAGAAAGATTGGAAGTCACCCCTCAAAAAGTTAGGTTATTAAGAGAAATACAGAATCCCATTCTCTCTTTAGATCAAAAAATTCTTGGAGAAGAAGAAAATTCAACATTGCTGAGTTTTATCCCAGATAAAAAAGGGAATTTAGGAGAATTTCTGGAGAATCTAGGGAATAAAGAATTAGTGGAACAAAGTCTCTGTATTCTAAAGCCAAAAGAGCAAAGAGTGTTAAAAGAATATTATTTAGGGACTTCTTCCTTAACCTTAAGTGAAATTGCCAAAAACATGAATGTAAGTCGTGAAAGAGTGAGACAAATTAAAAAGAAAGCTTTGGAGAAATTAAACAAAGTAATTTGTCTTGCACTTAATGAGAAATCCCATATGGTTTCAGTTGAGGTTGAATCAAAAAAATCTCAAAAATTTAAAGACATTTTAAATAAATCTTTGAAAGAAGTTGAATCTCCAGATGAGGTAAAGATTTCTTCTGAAGATGTTGATAGAAAATCTGAAGAGAAAATGGAGAAAACGACAAAAGAAATTAACTCCATAAACCCTTTTCCTGAATCACTTAAAATCAAGGAGCAAGTGAACTTTCCTCGACCAATGTTTGCCGAGAAATCTCCAGTGAAAGTGGCTGATGTATCTCCTAAAATTAAAGGCAGTATCGAAGCTTCTTCTACAACTGTTTCATCAAAAACTATCAGCAATTCTGAGGAGAAATTATCAAAAACTAAAACTAAGGTTGAAAATAAGAAGAAAGATACTCAATCAAAAGTTAAGAAGAAATTATCAACTAAATCTAAACCCAAGACAAAGCTATGTAAATCTCAACAAATAGAAATTAAAAAGCAGTTACAGCAATTATCCTATATAGCAATCAGGAATGATTTATGAGAATGAAGATGGGGTTTTTTATAGAG
>NZ_JARVCN010000354.1:0-3193 GCF_038442745.1 Crocosphaera sp. Alani8 | reverse complement strand
TAATAATCAAAAGTCAAGCTTGTATTCCCAAACCACACCAAGCGGTATAAGCAACGGCGATCGCATCAACCTCTTGGTTTAGTAATATACTTTGTAAATCGAACAACTCCTCAACAATAGCAGTAAGGTCTTCTCGTTCGGCTTTGGGACTATCAAGGTTACTTTTCCAAGTAGCAGGATAGATCATAACAGGTAAGCAACCATGACGGTAAGCCACTAAATTAACCACTCCTAAAACTTGCAGTAACTTGGTGGTTGAGGGATATTCAGCCCGAATAAAAGGTTGTTCAAGGGCGATATTATTCGGTTGATATTCAACGAGGATTTCCCGTAAATCAGTCTCGATTTTAAGGTAAAGGGTCATGGGAATCAGTTTCAATCAAACCAAAATCAACCAGTAATGGTTCATCTGTAATTTTTTCACCTGTAAATTATTAGTTGGGATGAGAATAGGTTAGATAGTTCGGACATTGATGGCACAAGGGCCTTTTTTTCCTTGTCCCACGTCATACTCGACTGTTTGTCCTTCATCTAAAGATTGGCTTTGAACTTCTGAATAATGGACAAACAGATCATCTCCTCCATCCTGTTGTGCGATAAACCCATAGCCTTTCTGGGTATCGAACCACTTAACTTGACCTTGTGCCATAAAACTGTTTAAATCTCATAGGAAGAATAATAATGCTGCTGGCGATGGCTTTAACCGTCATCAGCAATTTCATCTGGCTTGATTATATAACTTATGGAAAAGACTTGGCACTATAAGTTTAAACGGGCTATTTAACTGGACAATATGGTTTTTATACAGATTGATGTCGAATTGAGCGATCGCGATGATAGAATAGAATAAGGAGGTTTTAGTGTCCTATGTTCTAAACTATTAGTCAAGGAGAGAAACGCTCATTGACCCGTTTTATATTTGACCAGTTCAGCAAAGACTTGTTTGAAAGTTTGTTAGGAGATTATGGAGTAGTAGAAACGGGAAAAAGAGTATCTTCGGAAGTAAGAGAGATAGATGTGTGGTTTTCGCCCCAAAAAAAGGATTTACCACCAGAATTAGGATTATTAGGGGAAATGGCTTCAAGTGGAACCGTAAGTTTATTTGAGCCTTATAGAAATCCAGTGACTGTGAATGAAATAGCTGATTGTTTGCAAAAGCAGAACACAGTACGAGGTCAAATGTACAGAGAAGCCTTGCGTAAAAAAAGACGTTTTGAGTTAGCAGACTGGCCGAGATTGTGGATCTTAACGCCAACGGCATCAAAGGAGGTTTTAGGAACCTTTGGAGGGAGAAAAACCAGTGAGGAGATGGAAGGGGTTTATTATTTAACAGAGGGGCTAAAAACAGCTATTGTAGTGCTACATCAGCTTCCGGCTATTCCCTCTACCTTATGGTTGAGAATATTAGGAAGAGGTAAAATACAAGAGCAGGCGATCGATGAATTAGAAGCCCTACCAGTTTCAAACCCCATTCGGTCAATAACCTTAGAATTATTATACAATCTACAGCAAAACTTAGAACTATCAACAGAACAAGAGCAAGATGCTCAGGAGCTAATTATGCGGTTAAAGCCACTATATCAAGAAGATCGGCAACGAGCTATGGAGGAAGGTAGGCAGGAAGGAGAAGCTAATTTGGTTGTCCGTCTTCTCTGTCGGAAAAATAGTCAAATTTCTTCAGATTTAGAAAGCCAAGTCCGTCAATTATCTATTGAACAATTAGAGGCATTGGGAGAAGCCCTATTAGATTTTCAATCTGAATCAGATCTCCGTAATTGGTTGGCACAACAGGATTGATGGGATTTTAAATCTCTCAGTAATAGGAAGTAACAAGCTTGAAAGGTCGTTCTTAATGGGCTAAGATATTTTCGATGAGGTCTCCCCTCCCCGCTTGTCTCACAAGATCGGCGAGGCGATCGCTATAATCACTACTAGGTCAAAAATGCGATGGCGGTAATCAACGAGGATATCTTGACGAATAGTCATAAATCAAGTGTAGACTCGACTTGTATATGGACAGATAGATGTTAAGGGTTATGGATCTTGATTTCTTAATGTTTTCTGGGTTAATGGGAGAAGTTTCCCCTGTTGAACCCAAAGTGAAAGAATTTCTGCAACAAGAGAAAATTACAGAAGAGAGTCCAGGTCGTATTTTTAAAGATTGGCAAACCTTATTAGATTTTATTGGCTCTGAAGGGGTAGAAGTAACTGGAAAAAATGATTATTTTCCCATGAAACTTTTACCACAAATAAATGCTGTCCTGAGTACACCTATTGAAATTGATTTAAAACGACCTCAACAAAAATCCTATCCTTGTATTCATGGACTTTACTTACTGGTAAGAGTATTAGCAATAGCCGAACCTATTCGAGAAGGAAAGAAGTCGAACTTAAGAATTAATCAAGACGTATTTCAAAAATGGCAAGAACTTAACTTAACTGAACAGTATTTGATTTTATTAGAAGTTGGGGTGTTTTGGATTTCAATTGAGTATGGGGGGATGGCGAGTTTTCTTTCGACTTTTAATATTTGGATGAGGCTGCCTCAAAAAAAAGTAAAAATCACTAAAAAGAATGCTGGTAAATATAATCTGGAACATCTCGAAACCCTGACAAATTTAGCTATTTTAGATTTATTTGGTTTAGTAAAATTAGAATTCGGGAAACCCTTAGAAGGGAAAGGATGGAGGATTAATTCTATTGAAAAGACCCCTTTTGGAGAAGAGCTTATGAAAGTATTAATTTGGGTTTTTATGAGTAAGAAAAGCCGATTAAAGTCTGATGATAATGAATTTTATAATAATCCTTTAACTTATGGGAAACTACAACCTTTCTTACAAGAGTATTTTCCTGAATATCAACATAAGTTTACTATTCCTGATCGGAAAAATAAGGAAGTCAATTAATTATCAGATTTGATTGTATAATAATGAGAGAGCAAGAAATGTCTGGTAAAATATCAAAGAGGGATTCCCATTGACACGCTTCATATATGACCAATTTTCAAAGGATCTTCTAGAGACGTTGTTGTTGCCGTATGGGGTGGTGGAAGGAGCAAAAAGGGTATCCTCAGAAGTAAGAGAAATAGATGTGTGGTTTGTGCCAAGAGAGACAAAATTGCCGTCAGAATTAGGATTATTAGCCTGCATTATTCATGAAGAAAAAACAAAACAAAAAAATAAGCAATTAGCAT
>NZ_JARVCN010000353.1:0-26145 GCF_038442745.1 Crocosphaera sp. Alani8 | reverse complement strand
ACATCTGCCTATTCTAGCTTATAAAGGGTATAACAAGAGCGGATTTGGTATGACTATGGCTGTAGCAAAGGCTATGGCTCCTATTCCCTTCCCCAGCCCTTTCGAGTAACTAATCTTACAAAAAATTAGTAATACCCCTAAACTGAGTGATCCGTTCACTTGATTTTGTACATTAGAGTTATCCAATATTGAAGCAACGAAATAACTAATCACGGCATTGCTAAAGCTAGAGAGGGAAGAAAGCAGCAATGCAGCTAATAATAAGCCAATCATCCAGCGTTTTTGCAGCCCTGCTTTTGCCTGACTAAAATTTGTTTCTATGAGGGTTGCCCCAGTAAAGTTCGTTCCTCGGATATCACAACCCCTAAAAATTGACCCTGATAAGTCCTTTCCAGCAAAATTTTGACCCCGAAGACATTTTCCAGAGAAGTTTCTTTCTCCTTCGTTATAGCGTTTGATTAGTTCGGATGCCTTCATTTTTTTCAGTGAACAGTGAGCAGTTATCAGTGAGCAGTGAGCAGTTACAGTAATTTGTAGGTTATTAAAGTACACTTTAAGGAAATTATCTGAAAATTGACAGGTAGTTATACATAGATAAAGTCACCTGTATAAACCTAACACTGCCTCCTGCCTCCTGCTTCCTGACTTCTGACTTCTGACTCCTAACTCCTGACTGATAAATAATCTATGCAAATGAAAACCACCATTGTAAAATACAGACATTAATGTAAGCAGTGTAAATTCTCTACAGTGATTGGTGATTGATATATGCAAAAGGAGGAATCTTAAACTTGATATCGAAAAAGCCTTCCCCTTGGTTGATCCCCGTGGGTAAACACCATCCAGAAAATCAACTGTCTCTCTTTTGCTTTCCACCAGCAGGTTCGGGTTCCCTGTTTTTTCGCAACTGGCCTAAAATATTACCAGATACTATAAATGTTTGGGCAGTCAGGTTGCCTGGACGCGAAAGTCGTGTCAAAGAGCCTTTAGTAACTCAGTGGAGTGATTTGATTGAGCCGTTAGTACAAGAATTTTCTGCCCATTGCCAATCCCCCTTTGCTTTGTTTGGTCACAGTCTAGGCAGTTTACTTAGTTTGGAGGTTGCTTACCAATTAGGCGATCGCTTTGGTTGTTTTCCCGAGTATTTAACGGTTTCAGGAAGAAACCCACCTCATACACCTTGCAAGCACAGAGACTATAAGGGGTCTGACGAAGACTTAATTGAGGACTTGAGAGCAGATGGAGGCACACCAGAAGGGGTGTTACAAGAACCTGAGCTAATGTCCATAATTCTGCCTATTTACCGGGCAGATTTGCAACTTAACGAAGAGTACGAATATATTTCTAGAGAATCATTACCCTGCCCCATTTTAGCACTGGTGGGGGATGCTGATGAGGCAGTCAGCCTTGAAGAATTAAAGGAGTGGGAGAAGTATACTCGGGGAGAGTTTAAGTTTGAGAGTTTTCCAGGGGGACATATGTATTTAACAGAGGAAGAACAACGGGTTGCAGTTATTCAATCTTTGGTAAGGTTTATGCAAGTATGATTTTGATATTGTTGTTCATTATCTCTAGTCTAGAAATCTAATTACAATATTAGTATCGTTAAACAAAATACTATCAAACCTATTTATATCTAATATTAAACCCATCAATAATGAGCATTTTGATGGGTTACAATGTATCTTATATTAATCAGTTAGTTTAACATTTTATCTTAGAGATTAGTTAGCCAAGTAACTAAACCTTGTCCAGTTAAAGTTTCAAATGCTAATAACGAAATAAAACCAATCATAGCAAGACGGCCATTTAGTTTTTCCGCATATTTGTTAAACCCAAATTGTTGATTTTGGTCAACATACATTTTAGGTTCAATAGCATAGTTGTTTAAACGGCCTTGCTCTTCGGTTACATAGCTGCGAGAAGTCATAAATTTATTTTTTATTAAATACCTACATTAATAAATGTAACACAATGTAACGAAGTGTTGCAAGATATTGACTTATGGAGATAGTAGTGCTTCCGAACCAAAACTAATTAAGAAATGGTCAAGATGAAGAATATATCTAGGTTTCACAGTTTTCTCAATTAATGTGGTAATGTGGGGCTAACCGTACAAACTGTTTTATTCACGATAAACCAAGACGGGGACTCTTTTATAAGCAGGAGTTTGCGATCGCTTATCTAGATGTGCTTTCATCAAGTTAATCCACCAAAACTAGATAAGTGACTAGACAAAATTAATTGCACAAACAAACAATAAATAGGTATGCTATGAATGGTGAGAAAAGGCTGTTAAAAAGAGTTAATTTGCTGATTAAATATATCACAAGAAACCTATTGATAGTTCAGTATATTCATCCTAATTTACCAATTAATTTGTTAAATTCTAAAGGTTTTTTACCACTGATTTTTAACATATTTTCTGGAGTATCATGAATTTTAGGTTGTTTTTTTTCTCTGGTTGGCATCTTGTTTAGTTTAATATTTTTAACACTAATAAAACGATATTTATATCCATTAAGAAAATTAGATTCTCCCCAAAACGACTTACCAATCTTTTGACAATAATACACAAAACATTCTGCACCTTTAAGTTGTTGAATTACCTCTCTGTTATCAGCTTTACCTGCTTTCATTTCAATAATAACAATAAATTTTCGCTTATTTTTATGATAAATAATAATATAATCAGCCCTTTTACACTCTCCTTTCTTTCCCTGAAAGATTGTTTTAGGTGCCTCAAATTTGTCTGCATTAATAACAATAGTATTTTTAGAAATATTTCTAATAATTATTTCATAATCACCTTGAGGTTCAGGTAAAATAACTTGCTTTTTTCCATAATTATCTATCAATTTAATTCTTGCTTCATCTTCAATCATTTCATCAAGAATATTCAAATCATCGGAACTATATACCATTATTCCTCTCCCCAGATGATTTCTTCTTGAATACGGTTCATTGTGTCAATTGCTGTATCAAAACTGAGAACCTCAATTCCTAAATCTGGGGTAATATTTGCTTCTGTAATAGTGTTACAATTAGTTCTTCTTTTATTACCTTCTAATAAAGTTAATGTACTTTCAGCTACATAAACTTTAACTTGATTAGTTGTTAAAAGTTCTTCTTTTATATAACCCTCTTTTTCGGCAATTTCTTGAAGATAAGGTTGATCTTGATTCAGCATAATAAGGGTGTTTAATTCTTTGATAATGTAATCGCTATGAGTGGTAATAAAAATTTTAATACCAAGGTTAACTAACCTTGCTAATAGTCGTGCAACTCTTCTTTGATTTTCTGGATGTAAATTTAATTCTGGTTCATCTATGATTAATAAGTCTCCTTTTTGTGCTTGGTGTTTAATATAAAATCCAATATCTAATAAAGAACGAACTGCGCTAAAACTTTCATCCATTGAAAGTCTTGTTTTTTTACCTTTTGGAACATAATAAAGTTCATCTGTTGGGGTAACTAAATAACTTCCTCCTATGATATCTGTAAAATCTTCAATTAATTCAGGGTATTCATTAAAAATAAAACTTTTTTGCTTGGCAATTGATTCTATTTTTCTTGTAAATTCTACATTACTTTTTATGGGTAAAGCATAATCATCATAATTTTTTGATAAAAGTTCTAGGGGGTTAATATCCTTGTCAGGTTGACTAATTTCTTCCAGTAAGCGGTTACGAGCAAAATTGAGTTCTTTACGAAAAATTCCTGTTCCTGTTCTTTCTGCACTAGCAATAAAAGGACGCGGAAAAAATGAAGAAAAAACGACATCTTTAATGGCATCACTAATGATCTTTTTAATGACTTCTTTGGGTAATCCAATATTTTTTTCTTCTGATAATAAATTTATAATTAAGTTTGTATCATCATTATTTTTAGAAATAAAAAATAGTTCTGTACTTCCTGTACTAATAGATTGTAGATGAGCTTGATCTAATTTGTTATCTTTGGTATCAAGTTCAATTGTAAATTCTGTTTGTTTAAAATAATCTTCTGATGACCCAAAAACTCTTGGTAATAATTTGGTATAGTTTTCGCAAGCTTCACCTATAATTGTATTAATGTTATCCACATATTCTGATAAGTCAATTGTAATGGTTCCTTTGTCTAATAAAATTTCTATTTGTTCATCACTAATCTCAACAGAAAAGGTTTCTTCCCACAATAAAAGAAAACCAAATAAGGCATAAGTTGCGTAGGTTTTTCCTGTATTATTTCCACCACAAATAATCGTTAGATTACCTAACGAAAACTCTGCTTGTTTTAGAACTCCAAGGTTTTTTACTTTTACCTTCAATCGGTCGCTCCTTTTGGTCTTAGCCTCAAGTCTTTGATTCTAAATCATTTTGACCTCAAGGTACAGCATCAAGCAAGACAAAGAACCTATTTTTCCAATTAACTTAATACAATCAATAATGAATAGGGCTTGACAAGCTCCGCCCCATAGCCGTAGAATAATAAAAGTAAGCTTCATAATGCAAATCTGTGCAATTTTGAAATCTGAGTCAGTATTTCTATTACGAGACATATATTATCAAAGCATTAATATGAAGACAGTGAGTTTGTCAAGGAAAAAGTAACTTTTTTGTACTAATCATCAACAGCGTAAACCAAGACGGGGACTCGTTTATAAGCAGGAGTTTGCGATCTCTTATCTAAATGTGCTTTCATCAAGATATTAGCTTCAGGATAAAACATCAACGCTGCACCCTGTTTAATTTCACCGCAAATAATCTCAATATTATCTAATTTTCCCCCATCTCCTGTTACTGTTACCCGTTGATGCTCATTTAAACCAGCTTTTTCTACATCAGTAGCGTTCATTAGGATACAATAACGGTGAGGCATATTACGATAGGGATCATCGTTACGATAGACAACTGTATTATGTTGACGATAGCTGCGTCCGGTGATTAACGCAACCACCACCCCAGAAAAGGGGACAGACACGCCGAACTCTGAATGTTGGGGTAAAGTAATAGTGGGCAAAGGAGTTTCTTGCATCATCGCTTTACCCGACGCTGTGGGAAACTTGGGTTCAGTAAAAATGCGTCCTGAAATAGTAAATTCTTCTTCAGTTTCGTCTATGTCTGCAATTTTTTCGTAACCGGGAATGGTTTCAGAAATAAGTTTTCTCACGTAACGAGTGTCTTGTAACTTGCGCCAGTCTACGGGATCATCTCCTAAGAGACGATGGGCTAATTCTGTGATAAAGTCTATTTCTGAGATAAGATCGGCATTTTTTAGGTGAGTTTTCCCCTCATCATTCAACCTGACAAAATTATTCCCTGACTCAACGGTGGTTTTACGGGGGTTTTCAAACCTTGCATAGACGGGAAGGATAAGAGTATTTTCTGCTGCGAGGCCGTGAAAATGTCCTAAGTTGGGTTTGGTGGAGAGATAGATAACGGTTTCGATGTTACCTAAAGCGCGTTTTGCTTGGGTTAAGTCGGGGTTCGCTGCATAAAGATTTCCTCCCAAACATAACAAAGTATCTACTTTATTGTCATCTGCTGCATCTATCAGCGATCGCGCGTCATAACCTGGGATACGATTAAGGGCTCTCCCTAATAACCTTTCTAATGCTTCTTGGATCTCTTTTTTGAGGTTGTTTGTCACCCCCATCGATCCGAAACCTTGTACATTAGAATGGCCACGAATAGGCATTAACCCTGCACCTAATTTTCCCACATTTGCGGTCATTAATGCTGTGTTAGCAATACTAAAAATAGTTTCTACACCGTGTAACTGTTGCGTCACACCCATGGCCCAAGCAAAGACTGCACCTTTTGCTTTACTAATAAGAGTTGTAGCAGTTTCTATGTCTTGCTGAGAAACACCACAAGTCTCTGTTATGGTTTCCCAGGAAGTTGCTTGAGACTGTTGTAGGATAGTCTGCCAATTTTCTGTATAATTTTGCAAGAAATCTTGTTTAACTAACCCTCTTTCTATTAAAGATTTTTGTATTCCCACAAAGATAGCGAGATCGCTACCCGGATGGGGTTTTAAGAATAAGGATGCAATGTCAGATCCTGGGATCAGGGACTTGACGGGAAATGCAGGAGATGCGAACTTTTTTAACCCTATTTCTTCCACGGGGTTAATAACGATAACTGTTCCCCCACGATCCCGTATTTTAATTAACTCATTCATCAACCGGGGATGGTTTGCTGGTGCATTGGAACCCACCAATACCAGACATTCTGCAGCTTTTAAGCTTTCCAAACTGACTAAAGATGTCCCTGTACCAAACACGGTTTTTAAACCCACTGCTGAGGCACGATGGCACAAATCAGAACAATCTGCTAAGTTATTAGAACCAAGCGATCGCATCATTAATTGTAGGAGATAAGCTGCTTCATTAGATGAACGTCCGGAACTATAGGATGCAACGCGTTGAGAAGGTTTACGAAATGCTGTTTCAACTAAGTTATAAACTTCATTCCAACTAATGCGTTGATAATGGCTTTCACCCTTGCGTAGAATAACAGGAAATGTTAAACGGCCTAGTCTATCTGCTTCTTGTGAGGTTAACTGTTGTAAGTCTGTGAGGGAATATTGTGCAAAAAAGTGGGGTGTTATTCCTGGTTGTAACTCCGATGATATTGCTTCGACGCTTTTGACACACCGTTGTAAGGTTTCCCCGACTTCGTTACTAAACCCACCTTTTTGTCCACCGGTTCCCCACGCGCAAGATAAACAAGCACTTTTGTGAAATAGGGTTTTCCAGAGTTGCACCCCATCAGCAGAAAGGGTGTAATTTGCCCAGTCTTCTATTAAGGGTAAACCACCTCCCATTGTTTTGCCAGGGTGTGAGGTTAAGGGGTTATTATCAGGTTGGTTAGGGGTGTCCACGGTAACTGTTTAATGTTTGATATTTGGACAAAAAAGGGACAAGGTGTTGAAGAAGGAGTCAGGAGTTAGGAGTCAGGAGTCAGCAGTCAGCAGTCAGCATTCAGCATTCAGCATTCAGCATTCAGCAGTCAGGACATTGTTTAATTATTAATATTAATTCTAACTCGTGAGTTCGTAGTTGAGTTTTTCTTAGTAGATAATAGGGGTAAGAGACAAAATAAAATTCTTTTGCCTCTTGCCTATTTTAACGGGTTAATTCACACGTTAACCAATTGGTTTTTTGGGGAACTATTGAACTCAACATTTATATCTTTACCAGCATAGGCCAAGATATAAAGATCCTTTAAATCATTCATTAACGGATAACGAGGGTTTGCCCCTGTACATTGATCATCAAATGCTTGCTCTGCTAACACTTCTAAAGACTCATAAAATTGTTGATCTTTTTCCCCCAATACGTCTTTAATGGTCAAGGGAATATCTACCTGACGTTTGAGATTTTCTACTGCTTGGATTAACCTTTCAACCTTCTCATCTTCATTGTCTCCACCAAGGTGCAAATAATCAGCAATTTGTGCATATCGGAACTTTGCATTAGGGAATTTATACTGAGGAAAAATTGCTTGTTTAAAAGGTGCATCGGTGCTGTTATAACGGATAACGTGGGAAATCATCAGCGCATTAGCTAAACCATGAGGCACGTGAAAAGTAGATCCTAATTTATGAGCTAAGGAGTGACAAATTCCCAGGAAAGCATTAGAAAATGCCATACCAGCGATGGTGGCTGCATAGTGAACTTTTTCCCTTGCTTTTGTATCTGCTGAGCCATTTTTATAGGCACTGGGAAGATAGTCAAATAATAGTCCGATCGCTTTTAAGGCTAACCCATTGGTAAACTCGGTGGCGAATACAGACACATAAGCTTCTAAAGCGTGGGTTAAGGCATCAATTCCCCCAAACGCGGTTAAACTTTTCGGCATATTCATCACTAACTTGGGGTCAACAATAGCCATATTCGGGGTCAAAGCATAGTCAGCTAAAGGATATTTAATACCTGTTGTTTCATCTGTTACTACGGCAAAAGGAGTTACCTCAGATCCAGTTCCGGATGTAGTAGGAATAGCCACCATAATTGCTTTTTCTCCTAATGGTGGTAAATCATAAACCCGTTTCCGAATGTCCATAAACCGCATGGCTAACCCTTCAAATTCGATTTCTGGGTGTTCGTACATTAACCACATAATTTTAGCGGCATCCATAGGCGATCCCCCACCAATGGCGATAATAGCATCAGGATGAAAGCTATTTATTAACGCTAAACCTTTATTTACAGTGCTTAAAGTTGGGTCTGGTTCAACATCGTAAAAAATGTCATATTTAATGTCCATTTCTTCTAAAACTTTTTCCATTTCTTCGGTTATCCCTAATTCATAAAGGGGTTTATCTGTGACAATAAATGCCCGTTTTTTCCCTGTTAAATCTTTTAATGCCACAGGTAGACAACCGTATTTAAAATATACTTTGGGAGGAACTCGGAACCAGAGCATATTTTCTCTTCTTTCCGAGACGGTTTTAATATTTAATAAATGGTTAATATTGACATTTCCGGCAATGGAATTACCACCCCAACTACCACATCCTAAAGTTAAGGAAGGATCAAGACGGAAATTATAAAGATCCCCGATCGCTCCAACAGATGTAGGAATATTAATTAAAACTCTGGCTACTTTTATTTTGTTTTCAAAGTATTCGATGTGCTGATGATTATCAGGATCGGTATATAAGGCAGCTGTATGACCACGACCTGCAAATTCTACTAATTGATAGGCTTTCTCTACTGCTTCTTTGAAATTACTACCTTTGTACATTCCTAAAATGGGGGAAAGTTTTTCGTAGGAATATGGCTCATCTTTTCCTATTTTTTCTACTTCACCTATTAACAATTTGGTGTTTTCAGGGATGTTTATATCAGCTAGTTCTGCTAATTTTGTAACAGGTTGTCCGACAATTTCTACGTTTAGTTTACCGTTAATAATAATGGTTTTACCTAACTTTTCCCGTTCTTCTAGACTTAGAAAATAAGCACCTCTTTCTTGAAATTCCTGTTTAACTAATTCGTAGATTTCCTCTTCAACAATTACTGCTTGTTCCGAAGCACAAATCATCCCATTATCGAAGGTTTTACTGAGAATAATTGAAGAAACTGCTGTCTTAATATCTGCTGTTTTATCTATGACTGCAGGGGTGTCTCCCGAACCCACACCAAGGGAGGGATGTCCTGAAGAATAAGCCGCTTTTACCATTCCAGGACCACCAGTTGCTAAAATTAATTTAATATCGGAATGCTGCATTAAAGCTTGAGATAATTCAATGGTAGGTTCGTCGATCCAAGCAATAATATTCTCTGGACATCCTGCTTTTATCGCCGCTTCTAAGATAATTTTGGCAGCTTCAATAGTAGATTTTTTTGCTCTTGGATGGGGGGAAAAAATAATGGCGTTACGGGTTTTTAGGGTTAATAAAGCTTTAAAAATAGCTGTGGATGTAGGGTTAGTGGTGGGAACAATACCTGCAATAATTCCCAGAGGTTCAGCTATTTTTTGAAATCCGTAGGATTCATCTAATTCGATGATACCGTAACTTTTTGCGTCTCTATATTTATTGTAAACGATTTCAGAGGCAAAATGATTTTTAATTACTTTGTCTTCAACGATTCCCATTCCTGTTTCTTGAACCACCATTTTTGCTAATTGAATTCTGGCAGAGTTAGCAGCAATAGAAGCTTTTTTGAAAATATAATCTACTTTTTCTTGAGTAAATGTAGCGTACTGCTCTTGAGATTCCTTTACTTTGCTGACTAAATTCTCTAAAGCTTCTATGTTATTGACTATCATCTGTAAATTTCCCTAATATTAATTTAGACCACACTTTATATTCTAGCGTTTATATTATTAAATAAATCTTAGTATTTTGATTACATTTATTGTAAAAATTTAATGTATATTTAAAACTTTTTAAGTGTTAACAAGCTACATTATCATTACCAGTATGGGAACTCCTATATGGATTTTTTAATATTTAATCAACCAAAATGCCTCATCTCGAATATATAAAGGATTACTGTTTGCTGGAGGAGCAATCATTTTAACTTCTTGGGTTAAAGAATTGTGTTCAACTTTCCAGTTAGTATAATCATTAGATTCATCTTTTTTCTCTTCCGAACAACCATAGGTTACTTTTTCAATTTTTTGATTATAAATTTCAAAAAATCTCCCACAATCTTGTGGTAAAATGATAATGACTAATAGACGATTTTCTTGATTAGGATATAAAGTTACCGTACTAGGTTGTTTAACCCCATTTGCAACTCTTCCCCAAAATTGAGCTATTGCTGAGTAGCTTTTTTGTCTAGGTTGAGGATTGACAATTGCTATTTTATTCAGCAATTGAAAATTATTTTCCATGTTCCATAACTCAGAAGAATTAAACAATAGAAATAAACTCGCCAAGTAACTTGTTTTAATGTTCATAATATCAAGAGAATTACTAAATCAATACTCAAATAGCACAAGCTATCTAAATATTTGAATATTAATAATATAACAGTTTTGACTGTTTGTTAGCTTATCTACCAAAGGAAGTAACTTATTATCAATGATTATCCAAGACGCAGAACTTTTTTTATTTGAATTACCTTTCATACAAAGCTATAAAACCAGCTACGGAAAAATGAATAAAAAAAGAAGTATTATTGTTAAACTATTAACATTAAGTTTATCGGGTTATGGTGAAGCGTCAACATTACCTTTTCCTTTCTATTTACCGGAATATACCGATACATCTTATATTGTACTAAAAGATTTGATCATTCCTCAAATTATTGATCAAACTATCAATCATCCTAGTGAAATTAATCAATTGTTATCTCACATAAAAGGCTATGATTTTGCCAAAGCAGCAATAGAGACTGCTTTATGGGATTTGTATTCACAGCAACTTAACACACCCCTTTGGCAACTTTTAGGAGGAAAAAATAAAGAAATAGAAATAGGGGGATCTGTAGGGATTATTCAAGATATAAATAAACTTTTAGAAACAATCAGTTTAAAGCTAGAGCAAGGTTACAAAAGGATTAAGCTAAAAATAAAACCTGGTTGGGATATTCAACCTCTAGAAATTATTAGGAATCAGTTTCCTAATATTCCTTTACTTGCTGATGCAAACTCTGCTTATACATTAAAAGATATAGATTTATTAAAAACTCTAGACAATTTTAATTTGATGATGATAGAACAACCTTTAGGTTGGGACGACATTATTGATCATGCAGAACTACAACAACAAATTAAAACCCCTATTTGTCTAGATGAAAGTATTTTATCTGTAGAAGATATGCGGAAAGCAATTAAACTAAACGCTTGTAAAATTATTAATCTTAAACCTGGAAGAGTTGGGGGACTTATAGAAGCTAAAAAAATACACGATTTATGTCAAAAAAATAATATTGGGGTGTGGTGTGGTGGAATGTTAGAATCTTCCATAGGTGCATTTTTTACCCTTTCTCTTGCCACTTTAGATAACTTTATTTATCCCGCTGCATTAAATACAAATGACTATCTAGATAGCATTGTTACTTATAAATGTCTTGCAGAAAATGGAACCTTAAAAGTCCCCAATTTTTTAAGTGATTTCAAAGTAGATGAAGATAAATTAATACGATATACAGTAACGCAGTATTCTACGAGAATACAAAGATGATTATAAGTAAATACTTACCTGCGATCGCTATGTTTTCTGTTAGAACACCTTGTGCAACCCAATGTACGGAAAATTGATTCTGATCATCTATGATATTAATTGAACGTATTAATTGTCTCCTAAAACATGGAAACTATCACCATTCCCCAAGGATTTAAAGTAACATCAGAACAATTTGAACAGCTTGCTTCTGCTGAACAATTAGCACGAATGGAGTTAACGAAAGAGGGAGAATTAATTATTATGAGTCCTACAGGGGGAACTGCAGGAAGAAAAAACAGCCGTTTAATTCAACAACTTAGAAATTGGGCAGATAGAGAGGAAATAGGGGAAGTTTTTGACTCTTCTACTGTGTTTATCTTGCCTAATGGTGCGAGAAGAAGTCCCGATGTTAGTTGGATTCAATCAGATAGGTGGAATCAATTAACCACAGCACAACAAGACGGTTTTCCACCACTTGCACCTGATTTTGTTATCGAATTAGTTAGTCCTAGTGACATCAAAAATCAAAGATACAGTGATTTACAGGCAAAGATGCAGGAATATGTAGATAATGGGGTTAAACTAGGTTGGCTAATCGAACCGTCAGCTAAAATAGGAGAAATCTATCGCTTAGGACAAAAAATAGAAATTTTAAACCATCCTCAAACTCTATCAGGAGAAAATATTTTACCTGGGTTTATTTTGGATTTAACCAAGATTTGGTAGTTAACTTAACAAAGTTTAAACTTTTGCGAATAACCATAGACAATATTACCTCAGTGTCGGATGATATAACTATCCAGTTATATAGCAATGGTTATGGTTAAGACTCCTGTTAAACCCGATCAACCGAAACCAGGAACAAAAGCACCTGATAAAGAAACTCTCCTCACTCCTCGTTTTTATATTACAGACTTTGAAGCAGCGGCTAACCTATCTTTAACAGAACAGGAAACCGAGTTAAACGCGATGTTGACGGAAATGCGCAACGACTACAACCGTCATCATTTCACTCGAGATCAAGAATTTAAGACCGGTAACTGGGATCATTTAGATGAAACCACAAGAGAGGGATTTATCGAATATTTAGAAAGGTCTTGTATTTCTGAATTTTCTGGTTTTTTACTTTTCAAAGAATTATCCAGAAAACTCAAAGGCCGTAATCCCATTTTATCAGAAATGTTCCAATTGATGGCCAGAGATGAAGCCCGTCATGCAGGGTTTTTAAACAAGGCCATGTCCGATTTTAATCTATCATTAGATTTAGGAAAAGTTACTCAAACTCGTACTTATACCTTCTTTCCTTTGGAATGGGTTATTTACACCGTTTATCTTTCCGAAAAAATCGGTTACTGGCGTTATATCATCATTTTCCATCATTTAGAAAAACACCCAGAAAAGCAGTTTTATCCTATTTTCAAGAAATTTGAAAACTGGTGTCAAGATGAGAACCGTCATGGTGATATTTTCACCGCTTTACTACGTTCTCAACCCAAACTTTGGAGTACCTGGAAAGCGCGTCTATGGAGTCGTTTTTTCCTCTTATCTGTGTTTGCAACCCATACTTTAACGGTACATGAACGTGCTAGTTTTTATGAGTCTTTGGGGTTAAATGCAACGGAATTTGATAAGGAAGTTATTAAAAAGACCAATGAAACCGCTGCCAGAACATTTCCTAGTGTTTTGGATGTAGATCATCCTCAATTTTATACTCGTTTACAACGGTGTTCTCAACGCAATTTCAAAATCAAAGAAATTGGAGAAACTAAAGCCCCGAAATTTGTGAAACTCCTGCGTAAATTGCCTCTAATTGCTGGTATTGTGGGAGATTTATTCCGTGTTTATTTAATCAAACCCATCGATGCTGAAGCTTTACGGGGAACGGTTAAATAGGGTTAACTTAATCATAATCTTCAATAAGTTGTGAAAGCTTGTTTGTACAAGCTTTCTTTTTGTGTTATGATAGTTGACATACGCTCCAGTATTCTGTTTGTTCCCCGTTCCCTAGCCACATGGAGTTGTTAAGAAGGGCAAAATATAAAATATGTGGATAAAAACAAAGGTTTGTTTCTACGATAATCTTTGTTGAGCAACTATTTCTCTACTTACCAAGATACTTTTCCTTGTAACTTTTTAATTTTACTCTCTCCAATACCTTTTACCCTTGTTAAGTCTTCTAAAGATTTGAAAGGTTTAACCTTGCGTTCGTCAATAATTCTTTCTGCGAGGGTTTGTCCGATTCCTGGTAGTGTTTCTAATTCTTGTAAGTTTGCTGTGTTTATATTGATAATTTTTACCAAATTTTCTGGAGATGTCTGTGTCAATAATGTAGGACAATTTTCAATATCTTTTTTAATTTTATTATTAATATTTTCAGGAATTCCTAAAGTCGAGTTATTATATAGTCTATTAAATTCTTGTTGATAATGCTCTGCTATAAGCGGATTCTTGATTACTAATAGAGTCTCGTCGTTCTGATAATTTGCTGAAGCTGACCAATTGTGAGAACCCGTAATCACAATATTATCATCAATAATAGCAAATTTATGATGTAATTTATCTCCTTGGGGAAGATTAGCAACCCCGACTGTATTCGCATTTTGTTTCCAGGGTTTATTATCTATTTCGTACTTACAATTATTACTCAAAGCAACCCCTAGCATATCTAAACCTTCGCTGTAATGACGAAAAATAAACTCCGAATCGATCAAAGTTTTTATTTTTATACCTTGACTATTTTTTATTTCTAAAGTATTTGCTATATTTTGATCGCTAAAAACAAATAAAGCTAAATTAACAGAAGTTTTAGATTGATTTAAGATACTACTAATTAATCCGTTAGTGGTCATGTTCCATTCTTCTTTAGAGGAATTAGGAGAAAATTTAACCGTAACTTGTGATTGTCCAATGTTGATAGTCTTTGGTGGCCTTTTTAACTTATTAAGTCCAAATTTACTGTCTTTTTTTCCTCCTTTTCCGTCTCCCCACATCAAGTTGAATTCTTCAGTAAAAAGTTGAGCTAATTGTGGTGAATTGATTCTTAATAAGTTATTGGCGTTTCCTCTGGTTTGATTATTACTAAAATCTCCATGAATTCCACTTAGGGTAAAATTAGCTGAACCTGTAATTATAATTTTACCATCAATAATAATAAACTTATGATGCATTAATCCTGTCCCTTTGGAACCATCTTCTGTATCATCAATAATAGGGATATTACCCTGACTTAAAATAGTAAAAATATCTCTTTCCTCAAGTTCTTTATTGCTCAATACTTTGTCATTATTCACATCAATAAATTTTAGATACTGATCATATCGTTGTTTTTCTCTTGGTTCCATCTGACGAACTATTTCTGGAGGAAAATTATCCAAAGATAGATTATAATCATTTTCTAAAATAATTCTTATTTTTATCCCTTTTTTTGCTTGTTCCACTAAAGCTTTTGCAATATTGGGAAGACGAAATTCTTGAACAGCAATATCAATGGTTGATTGAGCAGAACGGATACCATTAATGATAGTATCTTCTAGATTATCTCCAGGACGATTAATTTTACGATAAGGATCACTATAATCAGCACCTTTAGCTTGATTGAGGTTAAAATAGACCTCGATGAAAGGATCTTGGGTAATCGGTTGCGATCGCTCAATTCTTAGAGAATCATCACAAGCAATTAAAGACAAAAACACCCACAATAATATGCTAACAAACTGTAAACTTTTCTGATAAAATCTTTTCATAAGGGATAGTTTTAGGCATTGTCTATAAACTTTAAACTACTCAACTTATTATATTAATTAACAAGTTATAGCTCTCCTTTGATTCAATAAAGTTAACAATGTCTAAAAACCTGAGAAATTCAAACCAAATCTAATCAATTATCAGTTATGGATTTATTGCGATCGCTTCCCATTGGACTCTATCTAGAAAACCCATTCACTCTCCTACATAAACTTGATCCAAGAGTTAAATTAGCTTGGTTATTATCCTTTCTTTTGGCCCCTATTTTATCCACACCCCAATGGCGATTAGTTTTGGTAGGAATTTTAATGATTATCACTTTAATTACTCAAATTCCTTGGAGAGTTTGGAAGCAGCAAATGGGATGGTTATTAATAGTAACCTTGTTAATCTCTGTTATTACTACCCTATCCCCCGATGGGTTAGGTGTTGTTTCTCAACCGAGATTACCTGCAAGTGACTTATTATTACCTCAACCCACCGATTACAATTATGTTTTAGTGGATAAAGGTAAATTATTTATCACTCGTCGTTCCCTAGACTTAGGTGTAAGAATTGGTACTTTGATTTTTATTTTAGTATATAGCACTAACTTGTATCTATTAACCACTGCACCAGAAGGAATTACGGCAGGATTAGACAATTTATTATCTCCATTACGTCGCTTTAAAATTCCCATTACCGAAATTTTATTAACTCTAACCTTATCCTTAAGATTCATTTCCTTAGTATTAGAAGAAGTACAAAACTTAATGAGATCCATTCGTACTCGTGCGATTAACTGGAAAAAATTAGGCATAAAAAAAAGCTTACAAGTATGGTTAGTCGTGGTAGAAAAACTACTAGAAAACCTACTAATGCGTGCTGAAGAAATTGCGATCGCTATGGAAATTAGGGGTTTTATCAGTCCCAACCAACATCAAGTAGAATGGCATCAATTACGTTTAGTAAGAGGAGATTGGTTAGCATTAGGATTACTAATTATTTTTTGGTATGGACGTTTGATATGGGGTAATGTGTAGAATGTAGACTCTTAGATTAATCTTGTCTAAATTATACATTTTCTTCTACTATCAATCCTTTTGAGAATGTTCAAATAGATAACCTCGTCCACGAATAGTTTTAATTTTTTTACCTTGAGGATCGTCAATTTTCCTGCGAATTTGGCCAATGTGAACATCTACTTTTCTTTCGACTCCTACCTCACGGTTATCACCCCAAACTGCAGAAATTAAATCACTTCTTTCCCAAACTTGGTTAGGATGGGTTGCCAGAAAATACAACAATTCAAATTCCAAAGCGGTTAGGGGTAAAACTTCATCACCAAGGGTTACTTCACACCTACTGGGATCAATGTTTAAACCGTCAATAGTGAGAGAATTATTTGGGGTATTGAGGTTAATTTCCTTACCATTGTAGCGTTTCAATAAAGCCCCAACCTTAGCTTTAAGAATTTCTAAATTAAAGGGTTTAGTTAAATAATCGTCAGCTCCTTGTTGAAAACCTTCTAAGACATAGCTAGTGTCTGTCATACAGGTTAACATCAACACCAAAGTGCCAGTTTTACGAATCTCTTTACAGAGATTAAATCCACTTTCATCAGGCAGATTAACATCTAATATAGCTAAATCAGGGTTAAATTGTTTAAAAAGCTGCCTAGCTGTTTTGCAATCGGTAGCAACTTCAATTCTATAATTGTTATAGCTGAAGAATCGAGAAATTAACTGACCAATAGCCGGATCATCATCAACAATTAAGATTTTAGAGCGAATAGAATTGACTAGCATAGATGTATTTAGGTGATAAATGGTAGCAGTCATAAGTCAAAGAAGTTAGAAAATATATTAATAAGAATTTTATCGATTATATTTCACCCATAAGAAAAAAATTAAAGAGAAATTTTATTATTTTTTGCTCTCAATACAGGTAGAATGGTCTGGTAAGACACAAAAAGAGATTATCGCTTTTTGGTAACAAAGTTACTCCCTAAGTTAGCACGGCAAACAGAAGAAACTCGTCAAACAAACTAAACTCAGGAAATTCCTGAGTGCCTCTTAAATTAAGACTTCTGTGTATTCGTCGCTGTTTGTTTATTTTCATCAATGACCAGATCATCAAACTCTTTTTTTTATCGTCAAGAAACCACGCCAATAATTGACGTTTTAAACACTCTAAAAAACAAAACCGACGCAGCTTTTTATGTTCCTGGGCATAAACGAGGACAGGGAATCGGAAAACCTTTGCGGTATTTGTTGGGAGATACAGTATTTAAGGCTGACATACCAGAATTACCAGAGTTGGGAAACTTATTCGCCCCTGATGAAGCCATAGCCACTGCCCAAACATTAGCATCTGAAGCTTTTGGGGCTAATCAGACTTGGTTTCTGGTTAACGGGTCAACCTGTGGGATCATTGCTGCCATTGTGGCAACTTGTAACCCTGGAGACAAGATTATTGTACCCCGTAATGCCCATCAATCTGTCATTATGGGTTTAATTATCTCTGGGGCAGTTCCTATTTTTCTCAATCCTGAATATGACCCCACTTGGGATCTTGTTTTGAGTATCACCCCAGAGGCTCTAGAAGATGCTTTACAAAGAAATTCTGGAGTCAAAGCTGTTTTGCTGGTTTACCCCACCTATCACGGCGTTTGTGGGGACATTGAGTCCATAGCCACCATAACCCATCGTCATAATATTCCGTTATTGGTGGACGAAGCCCACGGGGCCCATTTAAAATTTCATCCCACTTTGCCCCCTTCTGCTTTATCGGTAGGCGCGGATTTAACCGTACAATCCACCCATAAGGTGTTAGGGGCAATGACTCAAGCTTCTATGCTACATCTACAGGGCGATCGCATCGACCCCCAGAAAATAGCTCAGGCATTACAATTAGTAGAGTCTACCAGTCCCAGTTACCTATTATTGGCATCTTTGGATGGGGCGAGACAACAAATAGCTTTAGAAGGGGAAAAATTACTAACTCAAACTATCGATTTAGCGCAATTAGCTGTAGAAAATATCAAGAAAATTAACAATTTATCGGTTTTAGAATTAACAGAAAAGCGACCAGGATTTCACCATTTAGACATTACTCGCTTGACGGTTAATGTCACAGGTTTAGGTATAACTGGTTTAGAAGTGGATGATATTTTTAGAGAAAAATTAGAAGTCACTGCTGAGTTACCCATGTTATCTCATTTAGCTTTTGTGATTTCTATCGGCAACACAAAAAAAGATATTGCTAAGTTAATTAATGCTTTTCAAAGCCTCAATAACTCTTTTTATTCCTCGTCTCATTCCCTATGTTTTTCCTATCCTCATCTCCTTAAACCATCTCCTTTAAAGTTATCTCCCCGCGACGCTTTCTTTGCCAGTAAAAAGCCTGTTAAAATTGAGCAAAGTATCGGTGAAATAAGCGGTGAATTAATTTGTCCTTATCCACCGGGCATCCCCGTGTTAATGCCAGGAGAAATAATTACTAATGAGGCCATAGACTATTTGAAACAAATAAAAAAATTAGGGGGAGTAATTTCTGGTTGTACTGACACTAATTTAGAGAAGATTGGCATAGTGGAAGACAACAGTAAAAAACTTTTTTAAATATATTATTTCCAGATAAAATACTTCGTATCTATTTAATATTAATTGATCTCTTTAGGTACATCAACGTTAGAAAGATTTGCTAAATAATTTAGGTGTTGAGTACGAATTAACTCAGTAAAATTTAGAATAGAACGCCCTTCAATTTTCGCAGTGTTTTCTATTGCTTCTAAGAGATTTTGCGCCGCTTGTACCTCTGTATAGCCTCTTCTCAAAGCAACTTTAATGGCAGCTTCGTCCGTATCTAATTCCCTTTGAAAACTGCGATTATCTCGCCAAATTTGTCTAATAGCAATAGATGCTAAACCACCAGAAATGATTATTCCTACTCCATCTCCTTGACTCGTTTCTACTATTAATCCTACGATTCCAGCTAAGGCAATTAATTGATTGAGATCGGGTTTAAACCAACGAATGTTAATTAGACGACTGGTAGCCTTTAATATTAATAAATCTCGTTGACCTCTTGGTAGCCGTCGCCATAAATCAAAGTTAATATAAATAGGACGGCTTTCTCGATTCCAAGGGGGTGTAAACGGTGCGTCAATGACCTTTGACTGCTGGGGTTGACTAACAATTTTAGTTAACATTCTCCCAGAAGCAGGCATCATATCTAATAAACGGCTAATCTCAGCATCAATACTCATAAAAAAATAGCCAAAACCCTTACTCTATTATTGAGTATAATGGGTTTTGGATGTACCGTCTTTAATAAAACAACTTTCTAAAAGTTGAATTTTGTATAAATACCAAAAGCGTCTCGTCTCCCAAACCATAGGTTGATTAGGATCACATAAAGGTTGATTAAGATAAGACCAAATAGCAAGTCCAATATGTTTTAAACGCCATAAGTTCATTGATGATCTCATTGTTACTAAATCCCTAAATAATTTTTAAAGTTAAATCATTCAATACTGTTTCAGAATCCTTGGTTATCATTATTAAATAACCTTGCTATCATTAATGTGACAGATTAAGTGTGAATAGTGCTTGGTGGCAAATACGGAAGATTTTACTAAGATATACGCATAATAGGTATTTCCCCCCATACTAGCTTCCACATAACCCTTTAAAATCACCACGATCCTCGACATAACTAGGTTTGAAACTTTTATTTCTCCCAAGATTACCACTGCTTTGTTTATTAGAATCGAAGTCTTAATAATATTTTTAATTAGTAAATATACTTATTTTTCCCAATACTGTGAAGGAGAATATCAAAAATTAACATTTTTTAACATAAATGCAGTCAATTACTAACTTTTTGTAAAAATTATAAATCCGAAATTGGGTTACTAACTTTTTGTGCGAGTAATATCCACAACAATTTGACCGCTAAAGTCGGGAATAGGAGGATTGATCTTAGTTAGTCTTACTCTGACTTGACTAAGATTTGGTAAAGTGAGAATGTCTTGAGCGATTATTTCTGTTAACTTTTCAATCAAAGCAACTTTTGTCGTTTTAATATGATGTTTAACAACGGCGATTGCCTGTCGATAGTCCAAAGTATCATCGAGATTATCGCTGATACCAGCAGTCTTTAAGTCCACCCCTAAAGTTAAATTTACTTCAAACCATTGACCCAAAACTTGTTCTTCGGGTAAATAACCAGTATAACCGTAGCAACGAATCCCACTCACTTCAATAAAATCCATTTTAGTTATTTGTTGAATGCAAATATTTAGACAAAATCTAGGTTCAATCGCTATCATTGTTAATAGGATAATTCTAGTATAAATCTATGAGTCACTCACCGAATAACAATCTTTCCCGTGAACTCAAAACCCAAGTTACTATTTTAGGTAGTTTTATTACTATTTTTTGGGTTACTGAACTCATTGACATTTTTGTTTTAAAAGGAAGGTTAAATCAATATGGAATAAGACCCCATAGTTTGATTGGTTTACGAGGTATTTTATTTGCTCCATTTTTACACGGAAATTTGCCCCACCTAATCAGTAACACTGTCCCTTTTCTAGTCTTAGGATGGTTGGTTATGTTGCAGAAAACCAGCGATTTTTGGGTCGTCACTGCATTGACGATGATAGTAGGAGGTTCAGGAGTATGGTTGTTCGCTTCTCCCAATTCGATCCATATTGGTGCCAGTATTTTAATTTTTGGTTACCTGGGATTTTTGTTGTTAAGAGGTTATTTTGAACGTAATTTTATCTCTATTTTTCTGTCTGTTGTAGTCGCTTTCTTTTACGGTAGTTTGGTGTTAGGTGTTTTACCCACAGCATCAGGAATTTCTTGGCAAGGTCACTTATTCGGTTTTTTGGGTGGTATCTTAGCTGCTAAACTAATCGCCACTGAAAAGAAACATTATCCTTAAAAATCTGACTCGATAGACATAACTCCATCAAATTGATTTGTGGAATAATTAGCCAAACTTATAGTTATTGTCAATCCTCTTATAAAGCTCATAACAGGTTATGTCTCTGGCAATAATGTTATAGTTTGTAAACCATTTCGATTGATCGCTGTTATGATCTGGAGACAAAGTAGGGAATTTCTATCTCCTTCACCCGTTTATTATTAAATCGAAAAATAGTTTTTATAATTAATTACTGAATATGATTCAAACTAACTCCCTACAAACTTGGAAAGGATTTCACTGGGCATTTTTCATTAACATTCAGGGACTGATTATTTGTTTACAACGTTTTGAGAAATATGTCATCGAAGAAGACATCCCTAAAGCTAAAATCGAATTAGAGACAGCTACCCAACTGATGTTAGCTTCTGGAGCTTCTATGCAGTTAGCAGGAAGTTTTAGCCGACAAGAATACGAAAACACCATCCGTCAAACTATGACTTATCCTAATGTTCGCTCAGAAAACTTTAGTGGTTTAATGTCATGGGAACACGCTTCTTCAATACAACTGTGGAAAAAACTAAAACCCATTTTTGAGAATTTACCGTCTCCATTGAAGCCACATCACGAAAAATTTGTGGCAGCCTATTTTAGTTTACTTAATGCTCATAAAGAAGTCTGTAAAAAATTTGGTGGAGACGAATCAGGCAGCATCCGTTTTGGTAGTACAAAAGCCGTCGATACCCTAGAAAAATTTGGTCATGCACGAGCCAAACTAATCAACCAAGATCCACCAAAATAAAGTCCCACTAAGCTTCTTTCTGAATAGCGTCTAAAACCTGAGAATGAATTGTCCCATTAGTAGCTAAAACCCCATGATTGTTACTCAATTTTGCCCCCAAGGAAAAATCTAAAGGTTTACCCTCCAAATCTGTTACCTTTCCTCCTGCTTCTTCCACAATAATCACACCAGCTGCATGATCCCAGATATTTTCTTTCTTGTTTTTGAATTGTGGTAAAGGAACTCTAGTGTAAAAATGAGCCTCCCCTTTGGCGATCGCCCCATATTTAACCAAAGAATCCATCTGTTTTGCTGAATAAGTTAGGCCCAAACGGCGATCAACAGACGTTTGTACTCGGCGATCGCTGTGGACAGATTCCACGCTTTCGATACGGTACAACTGCTCAAATTTTGAAGATGGATCAACTTTAATCTTTCGAGGGTTTCCCCCTTCCAAGGGTATTTCTGTGGCCCCTTGACCTCGAATAGCTAAGAAAATTACCCCTTTCCCACCATCTTCTCTCGGAAAAGCTGGACACCCTAATATCCCCAATTTTATCTCTCCCTCTTCCACCAAAGCCAAAGCGACGGCGTATTGATTTCCCCGAATAAACCCTTTAGTACCATCGATGGGGTCCAGTGTCCAATAACGTGGTGCTACTTTGCCGTTTCCCCAGTTGATCCAATCAATCACCTTGTCTGGGGTTGCCGTAGGAATACTTTGTTGTACCTGTTCAATAATTTGCTGACTTACCCCCTCTAACTCCGGTTTTTGTAAGAGGGTAGCATCTTCTTCTCCAATCACAGGATCATCAGGAAACGCGTCCATCAATCCTTGACAGAGGATCGCCTGTGCGCCGAAATCTGCCACCGTTACAGGACTAGTATCAGCTTTTTCAACCGCTTTACCACCGTTGGTTTGTTGGACTCGTTGACAGAGTTTAACTGCTTGTTTGACTATCCTCAAAGATAATTCTTTTTCTGGTTGATAATTCATTTTCTAGCCAAATTATTGATTATCTATTATCCATTAGATCACGCACCGCATCCACCACACGATTTAACCCCACAGAATTAGATGCTTTAAATAAAATTCGATCGCCTGGTTTAATCACTTTTTCTAACCTTTGTATTAACTGTTCGTGGGTTGGGAAAGACTCGGTTTCAAGAGTTTTGACCCCTTGGACAATAGCTTTAGCTTCTGGATCATCCACTAAAATAAATAGACCATCAATAGCCAATTTTTCGGCCGTTTCCCCCACTTCTTGATGCAATTGAGCAGAAGTTTCTCCCAATTCCTTCATGGTACCCAGAACCGCTAAATGGCGGCTTCCTGGGGTATCCTTGAGCAGTTGTAAAGCGGCTTTCATGGATTCTAAACCAGCGTTGTAAGTTTCGTCTAAAAGAATGACATCGTTTTTTAAGGAATATTGTTGCGATCGCCCTTGAGGAAGATTAACTGTCACCCCCTTGGTCAAAAGATTCCAGTCTAAGTTTAACTGTTGAGCCACCGCTAAAGCTGCTAAATAATTCAAGGCGTTATGACGACCAGGCAAAGGTAAAGGAAAATTCCTCCCTTCTACCCTTAAGATGTTATTTTCTAACAATTCCCCTGTAATATCTCCCCCTTCTAATCCATAGGTAATAGTTTCACCTTGCCACACCGTTGAAGCTGTTTTCATCAATCGTTGATCATCATGATTAAGAATAGCCACGCTATTTTTGGGCATTTCCGCTAATAATTCGCACTTTGCCTCAGCGATCGCCTGTCGTGATCCCAGTCGTCCAATGTGTGCTGTTCCCACGTTGGTTATGATTCCAATGGTAGGGGAGGCAATTTGACTCAATAAAGCTATCTCTCCTTTTCCTCGCATGGCCATTTCAATCACAGCGTAGTGATGATTTTTATTCAATCCTAAGAGGGTTTTGGGTACGCCGATTTCGTTATTATAATTAGCTTGAGTTTTATGAACTTTTCCGTAAACTCCTAATACACCAGCAATTAGTTCTTTTGTTGTGGTTTTGCCCACAGAACCTGTAATACCGATGATGGGAATTTCAAGTTGATGTCGCCACCAATTGGCAATTTCTTGATAGGCTATCAAAGTATCTTTAACAACAATTTGTGGTATTCTCTTAGTCGATTTTACAGATATCTCATGATCGACAATTACCGCAATTGCTCCTTTTGAAATTGCATCTTCTACAAAGCGGTGACCATCGAACTTATCTCCTTTTAAAGCAATAAAAAGATCATCTGATTGTATTGAACGGCTATCAGTATTTATGTTATTTATTGTTTTTTGCAATAAATCTGTAGAGGTTTTTTCTACGGTGTTAGATAATATTTTTGGGATTTCACTGAGAATCATAGGGCTAAATTGCAATAACTAGTGAGCAAAAGATAGAAAATTTACTGAATAAAATAATTGGACAGTCTGTGATCAAGATCACATACAGAATGTGTTTGTTTCCGTTACCTTAAGGAATGTCTTTACAAAATAAAGTCGATTGAGTAAAGTGTGTCTATCAGTAAAATTAATCGAAGTAGGTTAACTAAGAAAAGATTAATTGAACTTGAAAGAGGATACTGTTCTAGAGCCTTTCCTAGATTGTCACAATTGGGGAAGGAAAACAATAACCGCTGTTGATTCCAACCAAACAACTAAAAATACTCAAACAAATACAATCATTAAACCAAAAGCGGGCGATAAACTTACGCACTAAACGGAATTTTACGACCCCAGGTTGAACTAATCAATTAGAATGGGTTGACGGCCATGAATAACTTATCCCAAAGTTACCCAAGGCGACAAGGATCTCAAGAGGATCAAGTCGTTTACGACTATTTTTTACAGCACATCAGAACCGATACCCCAGGTCAGTTGGTGGAGGATTTTCGTCGGTTGTTTATCGAAGGGCGAGGGTTTCGTGATCCCCAGATCTATATTGCTGTAGAGAAAATCGTCAAACAGAAAAATAACGAACATCAATTTAACTACTTCTTTAACCGTTGTTGCCATATTTTGATTAACCATTGGCAGATGGATGTCCAGTCTCATGCTGCCATTCCTGAGTTAGTTGGACTGTTAGAAAATCTTTCCCCTCCTCGGAGCGGTTATCAGAGTACAGCTAATCGAGTCAGGTATCTGGTAAAAAACTTTACTCAGTGCGACGAGTATCTCAAACTTCAACGGTTAGCACGAGTAATTAACAACAAACTCAACCCCGACAAATCGAACCTGGTAGGTAACTTAATTCATCGTTATCCTTATCTATACAATCATTGTTTGCTAGGAGAAGAAAGTAGTCAAGAACACCAACAAACCGTCAGAAAAATTAAAAATCAAACTGAAAAACGGTTTGAAGTTAATCTATCCCGCTATGTAACCTATAAAGTGAGATTGGCGAGAGTTTCCCGTAGTGGCGATTTAGAGCCACAACAAGGACGCATTATTCGTCCCGTCAAAAACCCCACCCTTCTTAGAGATAAAGAGTTAAACCAGGCTCTGAAGCATTACGTAGGAACAGTTGATGGCGGTTATACTTACAAAAATTTATCCCAGAATTTTTTGAGTCAGACAGTTCATACTCAAAGCTTTGGGCGTTACAAAGACGACCTTTATGAGTACATTCTCACATCCTTAGACCCAAAGTATTCTAAAGGACAATTTAACAAAAATCTCTACCAATTACTACAAAATACACTCCCTGAATGTAATCACCAAAAACCTACCGAGTTCTTGATGTTGCGTACTGCTAGTCAACTAATGAACTTCTTGGTGGTTGAAAATGGCAAGAAACCAGACCACTATGTTTTTGTGGATATGATTTCTAATATGGGAGTAACCCGTACGATGGGTTTATTGCTGAAGGTTGTTTTAGTTTCTAATAAAGTCAAACCTTATTTAGAGAAACGTTTTTCTATACTTTTCAACCATTATGAGTCTTTTACTAAAGAGGGGGTTCCTTGGTTGGTTAAGTCTCTGGAAAATTTACAATTAGCGTTTAGTGTGCATTTTGGTAAAGTAGATTTATCCTGCGTGACATCCTCCCACGCTAACTGCTAAGAGCAGTATAGCGTGGGCTTCCCAACT
>NZ_JARVCN010000352.1:0-3215 GCF_038442745.1 Crocosphaera sp. Alani8 | reverse complement strand
TATAGACGGGAATAAATTCCCTGTCGAGCTTATCCCCATTAATATAATTAAGGGGCTTGCGCTCTCCGTTTTTCTCGGTCAACTCGAAGGTTATGTTGCAAGTCAAGCTCTTAAGCAGAGGAATTTATTTGAAATTACATGCGAGCGTGACTTAAAATTGGTCGATGTAACTGGTCGTAATTTGGCACGATTAGGTTTAGATGGACAAATATCTGCTTGTGGTTGTCATGAATACACACACTGTCGCGCTTGGGGTAACGCAATTTGGCAACATCCTGATAATGTAGATGGGATCAGATACAGATGTCGTCACGACGATGATCTCTACTCAGTGGGTTTATTTGAAAATCGTGTGGATGATTCATTACGAGACAATAATTTGGGTAACTTAATGGATAATCAACCTCAACTGGATTTAATACTAGAACATTATGAATACGGTCTTTTACTATGATTTATATATGTCTCTTATCGTAAAAGCTTAACCTTTTTTCTGAGCTTTTAATTACCAAAACCTTTTTTATCGCCATAGCAGACTGTCTTAAACTCTAAGCGATCGCTATTGGGATCATACAGTGTATAAGTGGCGTTTCCGGGTTCTTTACCCACATTTCCTACCCCTACAACCCTTCTTTTGGGTGCAGTCATTGTTTGCACAGGTTGCTGACTATCTAAGGTTATCAGCGAACTATTCACCGAACCGCCTTGTAGTACATATTCAAATACTTGACCGGAACGACCACAAAAAAGAGAATTGGCCTCTACTCTTTGTAAACGGTCTAGCATTTGCCAGGGTGGGGTTTCCGGGGTTAACTCATCGCTGATGCTAACAGTGGTGCCGTGAATTAACAGACAATCTAATTCAAGGAAGCCAAAATGACAGTTACGTAACCATTGTACCGTTTCACGGGATACGGAATCCCAAAGAGTTTTTGCGGTTTCCATACCAAAGCGATCGATTAATTCTGTCGGTTCTGGTGTCGAACCCATAGCGTGTAAAGCAAAGCATTGTTCCTCCCACCAACCGACACATACCTGGGGTTGTAATTCTCCAGGTAAAGGGTTTTGAATTCGTTTAATTACCTTTTCGCTATTGGGGTTTGCTGCTATGATATCCCCTAAAATATACAATACTTCTACGGTAATGCGTTGGCGTTTGATGTCTGCCAATACTGCTTCGTAAGCTGCGATATTTCCTTCAATTCCACTTAAAATTGCCCACATTGATCTGCATTGTTTTTGATAATGATAATAATTATACAAAGAGATTGAGTAGTTCAGGGATATTTTTCCTATGATTCTAGATAATTACCCAAGAAGATTTCCTTAATTTCTACTTTTTTCGATGTTTTGACCTTTTTTTCTATTTCTTAGTAAGAGTTTTAAGCTATAGACTGCTAAAGTTGATAGTAAAATACACATTTTTTTCCACTGACATCTAAAAGTATTTTCAGTATCTTAATAAAAGATTGTTTATGTGAGGGAATAGTATAATACGATGATCAATAAAGCTTTTAGTGTATTGCTTTTGGTTCCAACAGTTTTCTCTGGGATTAGTAATTTTTCTGCGGAAGCAGCTATTCCGCAAGGAAGTTTTCAAGAAATTTATATAGAAGGTTATTCAAACGAAGTTAATCAACAGTTGAATCAAACTCTGAATATTAATTTTATTGACTTTTCTGGGATGGAAGATTCGGTTATTCCTAATTTTAATATTCAGGGATCATTTTTAGATAATCCTAATAACGAAGTTAATCAAGCAATTAATCAAAATGTTCTTGACTTGGGTTTAGTTCCTCTAAATTTAAGTAATTTTAGTACCAGTGATTTTATTGGTAATGATAATGTTTTAAACGGAGTTCAATTTGCTGAGCAACAAGTATTTATTCAAGGAGATAATAATTATGCTGATCAACAAAGTAGTCAATCTTTAACTAACTCGTTTCTTTGGGAACCATTAACTGAGATAGAAGAATTAGCAGATTTTAAGCAATTTCTTAGTGAACTATTAAATAGTAAAGAATTAGATTCTTTACAATTTAGCTCACAGGACACCGTATTATTTGGCAACAATAATATTGTTAATCAAAATATTACTCAGACTCTTGATATTTTGATATTTTCAGAGTTAGATTTAGACTTATTATTTGCTACAGAAATTTTGGGAGAAGACGATTTCTTAAATCCAACCCAGTTTACTATTCAGGAAACATTTATTAGCGATGGTGGTGGCAATTTTATTACCCGAAATATCAATCAATCTATTAAACAAATATCTATGGTCGAGTCTAGTATTTTCTTGGATGAAAGTTATTCTTTTCCAGTGTTTCCCAATACAAGTACGGAAGAGAATAACTTAATTGATTTTCCCATAGATTCTTTCATTAATGAGGTTTTAAATAATACAATTATAGAAGCAGAACAAATAAATAGTCAATTTATTGAAATTATCGGTGATAGTAACGAAAATACTCAACAAAATGAACAAGTTTTGGACTTGATAACAGATCAAGAATCATCAGATTTTTCTGCTAATGAACAAGAATCGGTTGTCAGTGTTCCTGAATCTAGTAACCTCAAAGTAATACTTTTATTACCTATAATCATTGCTATAAAATCTATAGCAATCAGAAATGATTGATGATATATCTTTGTTGCTAGTTATCAGTTATCAGTTCCCACTGCTCACTGTTAACTTTTGCCTTTTCGCCGTTCCCTTACACTGAAGATGGAAAAATTATCAATGTTTTCTGTCCAGTTTTTCGGACTAATAGTAATGCTAATGAGCTTATTGATTAGCTAAAAGAACACGCCCTATAGGGGTTCAAGTCTGTCAAAGCACAAGAGCTTTAGTAGCGGTTGGTTGGTCTAGTCATCTAGACCACCTCAAAATCATGTCTAATGAGGGCTATGGGAGTTAAGGGTAAGATAATTGTCATGATCTTAATCATTTTTATTTTCTGGCTCGGCTAAAATTTTGTCCAAGTGGTCATTAGTATCCCACCTTATACACTTCAATTTGTAACATAAAAATATCTAACTTTTCTAAAGCAAATAAAATCAGAGATACTGAAGATAGGACTGAATTTAGATTAGCGACTAATTTACCTTTTGATGGAGAATAAAAAGTAAGCAATCAGGTAAAATTTAAGCCTCATCGGAGAAGCTTCTCAAAAAGTCTGGGGGGACTCGCCGAAAGTTAGGGGACAAAGATG
>NZ_JARVCN010000351.1:0-3219 GCF_038442745.1 Crocosphaera sp. Alani8 | reverse complement strand
GACATCTGCCTATTCTAGCTTATAAAGGGTATAACAAGAGCGGATTTGGTATCAGCCTGCGGCCTCTTTTTACTCTCGGTCTTTTCGGCTGCCGGATACCTCATCGCCAATCAATACAGCAAGGACAACTTTGATGTGGGCTTACAAAGACGCAACGTTGAAATCCTGCAATCGGTTTATGACCAGCACCACCAAAAACAGACTGGACTACGCCTAGAGCGGGAAACAGCCAAGCTAAACGAAATGGTTCAAAGCAGAGGAGGGGACGGGGCAACCGCCATCTATCACGCCATCGCCAAAGCGACAGAGCAGCCGACCCACTTGGTCACACTCGCCATTCGGCTAGTATGGGCAGTGGTGTTTGTGGTCGCTGGAATTACCCTATCTCGGTACTGCTCAGAATGGACAGGAAGACCTAGACCCAAAAATCCCTCTCAGAAGTCCTCACAAGCCCCCAGACGGGCTAGAAGCTCAACAAAGGACACTCAGACCACCGGAGAGGCGGCAACCCGCTACAGAGCCATTAGAAAACGAGTGAGGGAAGGGAACTTAAAACCCTCAGTTCGTTCCCTAGTCTCAGAGGGCATGACTAACCGCACCGCTGTTCAATACCTAGCTGCTATGGCCAAGGACGGCATTATCTCTCGTAACGGCAAAGGCTATCACTTGACACCGTGATCCCCAAACATTTCCTTTCCCAGTTGCCCAGATCGTGAATAGGCGGGGACTAGAGTAGAAAGTAAAGAAGCAACATTTATAAGTGCCTGTAAAATAAGGGGTTTACATTTTCAACGCGCAACTTATAAGTGACAACGCGAAACTTATAGGTTGCGCGTTGTGGTATTCTGGTGTCTAGTTCTAGTAAATAGAATTTTGTCAAAGGGTTTTTTGATGAGAAATTGAGAGTAGTTAAGCCAAACCTGTGGGGGGAATGGCTTAAGAATGAATCTCTTATCAAAAGATCCAACTACTAGGAACCTTATTTATGCCCAATAATACAGGAAGACACAAGAGCATAAGAAATCACGGTACAATAGACTTTGATGGTCTATCTGAGTCGGAGATAGCTAACCTTAGAGAACGAGGACTCATTCAAGAAGGCGTACCAATACAGCATATCTCAAGGCGACCAATCTTTATGGATAGTTTTATCAGCACTCCGAAATTTACTAATCTCTACTTAGCGTTGGAGCCTGGTATCAACGGTAATGCTATTCGTGTTTTTCATTATCTTTGCTATGTGCTGGAATACGATAATTGGATTGATATTTCTACCGTTTGGGTTGCTGAGAAGATGGGCTTAAAACGTCAACAAGTTTCTAAAGCCCTATCAACATTAGAGAAAAAGGGCTTACTTATTCGTGGTGAAAAGATTGGTAATCATTACAAATGGAGACTTAATCCAGAAGCTGCGTGGATGGGTCGAGCTACTACCCGATGGGAAGCTGTGGAGGATATTCCTTACTCAGACTTTATTGAGAAGCGATTAGAGTATGGTGATGAGCATGGATTTAAACTTGGATACCTGAGAGGTCTAAGACCACTTGAAGGTGGACTCTCTAAGCTAGGGATGTCGGCAGAAACTATCAAAGCTAACGAAGAAGCAGAGAGAGCAGCTTATCGAGATTATACTAATCGACAAAGAGCCTACAACCGTGAACTACGTTCAAAGTTGTACGGAGAAGAGTACGCTGACGGTGTTGAGTGGAAGGAGCTAAGCGAAGCTGAAGAGGCTCGTCTTCATATCAGGTCAGCTAAGGTTGAACTAGAGATGAAAGAGTCTGGCGAATGGCAAGAACTCCACAACAAATATTTCCCACCAGAAGAGAAACCAAAAGCTGAAGTCATAGACATTTCTGAAAAGGCTAAACGTCACAAGAAAACTCAAGAGTTGGTGGATAAGATTAAGAGCGGAGAAATTGATCTAGACGCGCTTGATGAGTTCATCAAGAAGTCAGGAACTAGGTGAATATTGTACCTATGCAGAATAACTACCTAAATACAAACCTTGTTTTGGGCAACTGGGAAAGGAAGATTTTGAACTCATAAGAGGGCATTGACCGATACTTGGATCTTATCAGTCATTCGATACTGCAACCTTTAGGCAGTAGGGAAAAAATATTTTCTTTCCTTCATAAGACTCTAGAACACTATTGTAGGAAATTCTGACCACCATCATGAACTCCTCTGAAGAACTCACTCATTTTAAAACCAATATCAACCTCATCGACTACGCAGCTTCTCAAGGGTACTCCATTGATCAGCGTAAAAGCTCCTCCTCTAATGTAGTCATGAGGGATGCTCACGGCGATGCTATTTGTATCACTCTGTACAGGAAAACTCATGAATGGGTGTATTGGTCGTTTGGTGATGATGCCGATAAAGGAACTATCATCGACTTTATCCAAAAGCGACGAGGGCTAACACTTGGTGAAGTCCGAAAAGAACTTCGTAATTTGTACGGTGATATCCAAACTACATATGTTCATCCCGTTGTGCAGTCATCACCAGACCTTGAAGTGGTACGTGCAGCATATGATGAAATGCAGTTCATTCAAGAACACCCGTATCTGGTTAATGAGCGGTGCATCCCTGTATCAACTCTAAACCATCCAAAGTTCATCCACCGTATCAAGATAGACTCTCGCACAAATGCGATCTTCCCTCACTTTGATAGTGGTCAAGTGTGCGGCTATGAGATCAAAAATTCTCGCTTCACAGGCTTTTCTCCTCATGGAAAAAGAGGATTGTGGTGTTCGGTCTGGGATAACTCAAATCACTCGTTAATTATCACTGAATCAGCCATCGACGCTTTTTCCTTTCACGCTCTCTATGACCAAGAGCATTACTTTTATGTCTCTCTTGGTGGGCAACTGGGAAAGAGACAAATCACTCTTATTCAACGCTTAGTCAAATACCAAAAACCTCAAGGAATTAAGACGGTTATCGTTGCTACTGATAACGATGAGGCGGGGGAAAAATATCATCAGCAGATTAATGAGTGTTTACAAGACTTCGTGAATTATGGTGGCGTGCTTACAAGAATCAAATCGCCCTTAAAGGACTGGAATGCTTGGCTTCAATCTCAGGAACAGATGGACAAAGAATTCGCTTACATGTGTACTTAGCTGAAATCCTAGGCATTTTCACTAGAAAAGAGAGTCTTACTCACATCTTGCACCTGACGAGACAAAGTTCCAAACCATGTTCATAAAACCA
>NZ_JARVCN010000350.1:0-3221 GCF_038442745.1 Crocosphaera sp. Alani8 | reverse complement strand
TATGTACAGGTATGTCTAGTATTGTACAGGTTTTTGTCTTCTAGAAAAACCTCATGGTTCCGATTAAAGTACCTGTTGTGTTTGCTGCTAAACCAGTAATCATAATATTTATGTTCTGCTCTGGGGTAGCGACATTATTCCCCGTTGCAGTTAAGTTTTGTGGGGTGTCTGATGCAAGGGCGATCGCATCCATTCCCGTTACCGCAGTTGTATCAATTTGAAGCGAAAAGTCGCAACTGGTATCAATTTTTAGGCTTTGGATTAAGTCAATAGTCCAATTTGGTTCTCCTGACGGGATAGTAAGTAAAGTATACGTCCCGTTCTCAACGAGAAAGTTAATCCCCACGAATTGATTACTTTTGAATCCCCTTCCGTCTAATCCCAGTAAATCAGAAAAGAAAAAGTATTTTTCTATATTTCCATTGCCAGGAAAACGAATTGACGGCCTGTTGTTATCATTGGCGTTGATAAACTTTTTCCACTCACTTGCGTCGGTGTTGGGTGGTGTAATAGCTGCCGTATAGTTCAAATAACTTGCGCCAGTAACAGAACCATCCAAACCAGGGGGGCCAGTAATAACAACTTGGGAACCGATCGCAATATTCACCCCAACAGCTGTATTGTTCCCCCCAAGATTCCTAACGGTGATCGTATCAGGATTAGAGGCTTTTGCCATGACTGTGAAATTACCCGCCGTGGCAATATTGACTGGAACTCCCGTGTTGAAACCTGATGACTTAGCCACCGAAACCACAACAGTGCCATTGACCGCCGGCATAGTGAAAGCCACCGTTGTTTGTGTAATCGAACTGGCCCCATCGGTTCCAGCTGGACCGGTAGGACTAACTTTTCTATCAGTAGCGATCGCAGTTGTGGGATCAGCACCACCACCCTTGTACTGAACGGTCATCGTGGTGGCCGTGTTAACGGCTGTAACTAAATAATCTGGAATCGAAATCAAGAACCTTTCGTTGTGCTACGTCAACCCCTCTTACCTGTAGCTGGCTATAAATCTTGGCAAAGGCAATAGCATCAGCAAAACTAAGGTCTAAAGTCTTAATGCACCCATCGTTAGGATCGTGGCTGATCTTAGTAATACCCAAGTTGGGACTGGGATAATCCCAAGCGATCGCAAACTCATAGTCCCCTGGATCTAGGCTACCGGTACCGGTAGCTACTGAGGTAATCCCCCCGTACCCCCACAAGTTAAAATCACCATCGTTATTGACTGGAACTGACCCCACCACAGTACCGTTGGACAAGTCAGAAATTATTAGCAGTTGCTCTGTGTCGCTCTCTACTATTACAGGGGTAAGTTCTGTGATTTGTCCCCCAAAACGCACAAATATCTTCATCTGAGGAATAGACCGAACCGCGTCGGTATTCCCTGCAATCAAGATATCGGGATAATTAGCCCTTATTGCTGTGGGTAAGGTGATCGCTACTTCAATACGACCATTTGTCCCCACAGTAACAGGGTCTGACCAATCAGAAGCGGTGGCGGTTCCTGCTTCTGTGCTGATAATCGTTCTTAGGGCTTCTGTACTAAGGAGAGATTCCCCGTCTTGGTAGCAGTTAAGTCCCCCGTTCCTCATCCCTGAGATGGCAATTTTTTGGTTAGCGGTATCGGGTAAGATTCCCTGCGTTAATGGTAGTTCGGTATTGGTGGCGAAGAAATGGCCAATACTTTGACTTCCAGTGACCACCAGCCCTTTCCCTGATAATCGTTTCACCCCCAAGGTATCGGGGACAATTAAAGCTTTCTTGCCATCAGCAAAGACTGATTCTCCCAAGAATACAGAGTTTGTGGGGATGCCAAAAACCCCGTCATCCTTGAAATATACTGTGATGCGATCGCCGTCTCCAACAACGGCATTGGTGGTAAATTCAACCTCTAGGGCGTACCCCTGTTGCAAGGGGGAATCTAAAAAATAAAAAGGGATTCCGTTCCAAAGGGAATCCTCACTAATACTGTTCTCTAACGTGCCGTCAAACCTGCGAATTACGGCTTTAACGATTAGATTTATCTTACCACTCAGTACACCTGCACCTAACTCGGTGCTACCGTTCAATTTAGCGATTAAACTGACTTGGGTATCGGTGGGCAACACAACCCCAGTCCCTTCGTTCAAACCGTTGAGTAGCCACAGTTTTATTGGTGTTGAACTTTCCCCTAGTCCGGACCAGGGAGGGGATATTATCCCGTAATAGCCTGGCTGTGGGTCAACTGGGATATTCGGGATGGGTACATTGCACCCACCTTTCCATCTCAACCCACTTCTCAAAGTTGTGGTATTTGGCAAGTACAAGCCATTCCCGTAAACTTGCACCCATGAGGGGTTTTGCCCGTACCATCCTTCCCCGTCCCACTGATAATATTTACTTTCTCCTGTAACCTCTCGAATCGCTCCATTAACCAAATTGGTGGGAAGATTGGCAAACGTTTCCACCCTCCCATCTAATATAAAGTCTTCATCTTTACTGAGTTCTATGGTCAAGGGGAGACTGCGATCGCTTTGCTGATCTGAGTCAATTACCCAGGCGATCGCTAATAGCTTCGCTTGGGTTTCATCATTGGTAATGGCGGCACCCAAAGCAAACCCAAAGGGCTGTAGTCCAGACGGTCGGGCTGTCGCGTTGACCGTGAATTGTAGTTTTTCCCCCGCCTGTACATTAATCTGGCCCATTGCTGTTGCCAGGTTAATTCCTCCCCTGGCAATCCCGTAAACAAAATAGTAAAAACTGGTGGACTGTGTAGTTGCGCCACCAGTAGTAGGAGAGAGACTAAAATCCCCAGTATTAAACCTTTCTTTTAATGATGCGTAGGTTGAAATAGCCAAATCAATTAATATTTAATAATTAATAACTGATAGTCCTATTATATACTATTTAAATAGATATTTAATATTAAAACTTTATATCAAAAACTAAATTTATTTACTCTCTAATCTTTAAACTATGTTCGGACTTTAGGGATAAAATGTTCGGAGCTAAAATGATTTATGTTCGGACTTTAAGTATCTAATGTTCGGACTTCAAGTCAACAACTGAACGCTAATATCAACATCTTTTCCAAGAGTTAAAACAATATTTTTGTAATATCCTCCATCAGTATCAACTTTTCCACTTCTACTATCTCCAAAAACTCTCCATCTTTTACCCTGAAAAATTACCGAAAATCGGAGCATGAAAGCCCCTGGCTTCAGACATGGGGATGAAAT
>NZ_JARVCN010000349.1:0-3227 GCF_038442745.1 Crocosphaera sp. Alani8 | reverse complement strand
GTGTAGACAAAATATATGCCAGGTAGTTTAGGTAATTTAACTCGTTCAGTAATATGTAAACTGGGAATAGAACTTAAAAGCATACCAAGAATAACATCAGTTTTATTCTGTCTAGTCTGCTTAACTTGATCATCAATACTGTTAACTAGGTCTAGAGGGCATCGGATTGTAATAGCTGCTGTACGAGGTGTTTGAGGCATAATATAAGTGTCTAATAGTATAGCTTATATTGTATTATGGTTTGTCATATAAAATTATTGTATACATACAATGCAATAATTAATTATAATTACATCTATCTTGTCATACAGATTAAATATAAACAGTGCATACATAATTAAATAACAGTGTATGATAATTTATCATACTTGTTGCATAGATGCAAAAATTAGTTAAGCTTACTATGTGTGCATTAAAGAGAAAATCAGGGAATATATAATACTATATAGATTACACTACATATAATATTATTATACAGTGCCATACAAATTGTTAAACACTTATAATAGAAGGTAAGTTAGGGGGATACCCCCTAAAACCCCCATTGGGCAGATGGGAAAGGAATTATTATTAGTATTATTACGATGTTATTTAGTTAAGTAAACACTGTGATACAATATATATTACAATTGAATTAGTAATATGATATGAAAATAAAAAAATACTTACCTCTGATTCGAGCTTTAGAGCTTTCCTCTCGCAGACATTTCTCTTGCTGTGTCCTTGACCGACAAACTAAAATCGGGAAGAGGTTGTGAAGGGGATGGTCTTAGCTTTAATCTTTGCTACCCCATCATCTCGCCCCTTCGCATCCTCTGACCAAATCTAGGATGTTTGTCGAGTCAAGGAAGATACATGACAGCTAAGGGGGTATGGGGGATTCTCCCCCATACAAATAATATGAGCGATCAGCGAATTCGATTTAGGACAAAAAACCGAGCGATTAGCGAGACGATATTTCAAGCTGTATTAAAGAATGGAACCAAAAATTTTATGAGAAAAATCCATTAATTCTTCATTACTTAATACTTTAAGCATGACTGGATGGTTCAAATAATCTTTATATCGGTATAGTACAGGCATTTTACTGGCTTTACCATCATAGCTAGTTCCATCAAAAGAACTACCTTTTCCTACATTAACAACACTATTTATCCCAGCATCAGTAAACGCTAGGTTTAAAGATTTTGCAATTTTATTTCGATAATCTTGATTTATAAACCATTGATTATAGTTAATACTAATACGATACTTAAGATAATTTGTAATACCATAATATTCTCTCGCGTGTTCTAGCCATTTTTCAATAATATAATTAGTATTATTAAGTTCTTCTCCTCGATGTATTAAGCTTGCAAATAAATTAAAAGGATCTCTTAGTAGAAGTATATCAAATCTTTCTTTACTTTTACCAAGAAATTTATCCCGCTGATTCTCGAACCAGTCCCCCATAACTTGGCTTAGAGAGTAATGCTCATAAGTATGCATAATTAATGACTTAGTTCTATAATATCTTAGTCTTTCTCTATCTAGTTCTAGTACATTTCTACCATACTTATACTCATATTTAGGATTGTTTAAGTACCTCAAATAACGCTTATATTTTATTATATTTTTATGATACACTAGGGGATTGATTCCAGAAATAGTTGCCTTAGAAAAACTCTTGTAAGGGTTTTTATTTGAATAAAGTTTTACATCATTAAGATGAACAAAAGAAGAATTATTTTGCCTAATTATCCAATTTTGGATAGCGTGATTTCCACTACGTCGTAGTCCAAAAAAACTTATATCTTTGATGTTAACAAAATCTTTAAAATTCATATTAAAGTATCTATTACTAAATTTCTAAATTATGATTTTATTTTATGTTTTATGTAATACTGATATCTTGCACCAAGCTTAAAAAGTACACAAAACCGGAATTTTAAAGGCTGAAACCCTATTAAATTCGTTGCAATTTAGGTCAAAATCAGGTTTTCAATGTCAGGTGCAAGATGTGAGTAATATGACTTTTACACTACACCATTTTTGCCAATAATAGTTTTAGTGATGAAGTTGGTAATAAGTTTCAAACATCCCCTCATTTGTCTTTTAGAGGTATCATAAAGGAATGAAAAAACTAAAAATGATATCTTATTAAGAAGGGGTATAACGTGGCTTTAAGACCCCTTAAACGTGGGCTTTTGAAATTGATAGTTACGATCACAAACGTCGAAAAGATAACCTAGAGGGTGTGATCGCTGATTGAGTAAAGGTTTTGACAGATTTTTAGGGAACTTATTGAATCATAAGTAAAACTTATGATTCAATTTTCTTTTCTACCTTTCCTGACCATAAGTTCACTTAACTGGTAGCTTCTATTAATACTACTGCCTAATCTTTTAATAAATCCTGATTTTTCTAGTTCATCTAGAGATTTCACAACAGTGTTTTTACTAAGCTTGGTTTTACTCATTATTTCTTCTCTTGTCAGCTTAACTTGATTAGTTGAGTAGTCAAGTTCTGATACCAAGGCAAAAAACACCTTAAAGGAATTGCCTGAAACATCATTCAACATTTTTTCCAGACCATCAACATAAACCTTCATAAATTCATTTTCTCTAGCTTTACCAGGCACATAAACTTTCATTCCTGCACTTTGAACACGCTCAATTGCTTTCCTCAACTGTCTGCTCATTGCTTTGATGGTATCCCAATTTTAATATGTCACAAAAATTATGACATATTAGATCAAAAATTGATACGTATTAAATTTTGAGACAGATCCGGCTCAATTTTTAGGACAAAAGCTGATCGCTGAAACGCTGATTATATATTGCTTTCAGCGATTTCAAATTTAGTTTTCTTCTACCTCTTAGTAACGAAGGCGGAAATCCGCTCTATATCAGCGTTCCAGCGATTGAAACTGGTAAATTTAATCTTTTCTTAATGTTTTAAAAGCTGGCTTAAAAGTGCTTGGAGCCGTCGTTCGGGGAGGTTTGGAGGGACTGGTTGCTGACCCTCCAAATCGGGGTCTGGGGTGTCCCCAGAATATGGGACAAATAGTGCGATACTAGAGAGGCTAAAAGTTAGACAGGGATTGCTTTTGAGACAAGTTGCTGTACTGACAGGAACGGTTAAAAATTTAGGCACTTGGGAATCAAAGAAGGGTTTGATCTTTGGAAAGCTAGACCTAGCCTGCATTATTCATGAAAGAATTGAGAAAAAGCCTGAAAGCCTTATGC
>NZ_JARVCN010000348.1:0-3232 GCF_038442745.1 Crocosphaera sp. Alani8 | reverse complement strand
CACGTCCTGTAAAGCTTCTGTGTTTGGTGATCGCAGATTTTGTGAGAAATTCGGGCATAGTGAAAGTCGTTGAATCATCAAGTTTGACCGAAACTGATGATTTGACCGATGAGGAAGCCAGCGATCGCTTACATCTGGAACGCAAGGTAGAAAGAAGTTTTGTCGAAGCAGGGAAAGCACTATTAGAGCTACGTCAAAGAAAATTATTTCGTTCAACACATTCTACTTTTGATGATTACGTGCGTGAGCGTTTTGGGATGCAACGGGCCCATTCTTATCGATTAATGGATGCGTCCTTGATTGTCAAAAATCTTGAAGAAAAATGTCTCCCATTGGGGGATATTCCATCCAATAGTATAGAATCATCTCCAATGTCTCCCATTGGGAGACAAATTCTCCCAACTAACGAGAGACAAGTTCGCCCATTGTCAAAGTTAAACCCTGACGAACAAGCAGAAGTGTGGAATGAAGCTGTCTCCCAAGTTGGAGGGAAAGTGCCTCCAGCGCGTGTGGTAAAAAACATTGTAGATAAAATTAGAGAGAGGAAACCGGTGCCTAACCCCTGGCGAAAAAATGAAGTTGCTCAAATAATCCCTAAAAATAACCCTGATTTAAGAGGTAAAGCAGGTTGTTGGTGCATTATAATAGAGGTAAATGATTATTCCTGTACTGTACAGTTATATGACGGGGAATATCAGGCTAAACTTGAGAATCTTAAGGGTTTAGATTATTCCAATGAACAGCAGGAAGCTGTGAGGGGGTTGTGCGATCGCTTGACTAAGTTGTATGACCCTGAGATGGAGGAAACGGCTAAGGGGATATTGGCGATGCTTGGGAAACTTGATCGGCCTTGGTTGACTGAGTTCGAGCAGGAGTTATTGCAATTTATTGAGGGAAAGATGGTTTGATAAAGGCGCACCATATCTTCGGGATCGGTGTCAAGGATTACGTCTGCTTGTGTCCAGCAACGGATAATTTACAGGTGGAATATTAACAAACGATTGAGTTGTTTAAGGTAAGATAGAAGTTATTAATTTTAAAATTTAGCTCTTTTTTTCATGTCTAAACAACAACTCATGGATTTTATTGTTGCTGCCAAAAACGATGAATCATTGAAAGCCCAGCTAAAAAATGCTCAACCTGAAGAAATTATCCGTATTGCTCAAAAAGCAGGATTTAATTTCTCCGAAGAGATAAAAGGAAGATTTCGGAATCGCTGGGCAGGAGTTTACTCCTGCCCTCAAAGGTCGGATGTTGACGAGATATGTCCTGCACTTTGTCCTCCAGGTTTTAAGTCTTTAACTGAGTATTCTCAGTCAACTTGTTCTCCTTGGGATACACAAGAAAAATATGATTTTCGCTCTGGGGTAAAATACAATTAAATGACAATTGAAACAATGACGACTCTTAATTCTTCTGCTCAACTGATCAACAACCCTGAAGCTGCTATCACTGCGTTGAAAAACAGTGAAGATGAAGGAGTACGTTACTATACTGCTTGGTGGCTAGGCAAAAATAGAATTCTGGAGGCCATTCCTCTGTTGTGTGAATGTCTTAAGGATGAACGAGATCGAACCACACTAGGAGGTTATCCTCTTCGCCGTCAGGCAGCACGTTCATTAGGAATGTTAAAAGATTCGCGGGCGGTTACTGCATTGATTGAAGCTTTAGACTGCTCTGATCTTAGACTACAGGAAGCTGTGATTTTGTCCTTGAACAATATTGGCGATCGCTCTGCTATCCCTGCATTAATTAACCTGCTTAATTCAGACAGCCAGGATAAGCCAACTGAGGCATTAATTGAGGCGTTGACAGCCTTTAAAGTCTGGGAAGTCCAAGATCACATAGAACCTTTCCTAAAAAATTCATCGGAACGAGTCAAGTGTGCGGCGGCTCAATATTTTTATGCTTTAACCCTGGAACCTCGTTACCTAGAGATGCTTTTTCAAACTCTAGGTCATGAAAACCGCTTTTTACGATATGCGGCAGCTATGGATCTTGCCGCCCTTGGTCAAGTTGAAATCGCTCCAGCTATTATTAAGGCACAAATTCCCAACAATATCAAATTAGCCACTATCAAGCGTATTTTAGAGGCACTCTTACAAGATAAGACAGAGACAGAAGTTAAACGGCAAGAGCAAGCAAATTTCTTATTTCAAGCACTTGACGAGCTACTATTGGATGCTATTCAAGGAAACATTCCCAGATCGAATACTGTGGAAACAAATCAGGAAGTTGAGAAAATAAAGACGTTAGTGGCCCAAAAAAGCATAACGTCTCAACAAGTACCTCAAAGCTTAATCTTAGAATTAATCAAAACCGTCAAATCTCCTTATCCGAATGTTAAAGCTGCTGCGATCCAAGGATTAGTCGAATTGGCTCCTTCAAGTGTTGATGTCATAATTGAAATATTTGATACTGATGAAGATCAAGACTTGAGGGCTGGACTAACTCAAGCTTTAATGTACATTGGCGATCCTAGAACAGTCTCCCTGTTGGAAAAAGTGATTGGTTTTGACATATCTGATCATTGTCAAGGAAAGATTCGCCGAGTTGCGGCTAGAGGTTTAGGTAAAATTGGTCGTCAAACTAGGAATCAAGAAGTTATCGCACAAGTGATAGAAAAACTTAAATGGGCGTTATTAGAGCCTACTGATTGGGCTTTGCGTTATAGTGCTGTTGTCTCCCTTGAAGAAATTGGCAATAGCAATGTGATTTTAGAATTACAAGCTGCGTCTGAGAGTGAATCTGATTTCATAGTCCAAACGAGGATTGAACGCTCTTTAACAGCTATTGCTTGGTAGCTTGCTTCCTTTACCCGAAGAGGTCAAAAGAAGGCAGAAGACGCTGCGCTACGAGGGCAGAGGTGCGAAGCCCTGGTCAGTTCAACTCGTTGATGCCTTCCATCACAGCTAAAGGATAGGTAACACCATTTTCATCCTTTAACCAGCGATCGCCATTTTCCTCAACCACTTTACCCTCAACCTTCATCATCCCCATAGGGTGAGGTAGTAAGCCTTGTAAAAACTGACCCACTTCATATTTAGGGGTTTCTTTAGTGGTCACTGAAGCTCCTTTCAAGTTTTGGTAAAACTCCAATAGCTGGTCATCATTTAGACGCTGACGAGAACTTACCCCATATCGATTAACCAGGTAGTCTTTACCGATTGCACTTGTCCACCCCAATCGTTCCATTTCTGTATCAATCCGTTCTATTAATTCTCCCCTCCCA
>NZ_JARVCN010000347.1:0-3237 GCF_038442745.1 Crocosphaera sp. Alani8 | reverse complement strand
CTGAGCGAAGTCGAAGTAAACCGAGATTTTGATACACCCAATTGAAAACTGCTATGAGACTTCTGAACCTGAGGAGAGACCCCACCGAGGTGTGGAATACTGACATCTTGCACCAGTACATAAAAACTTAAATTAGTAAGCAGTTCCTCACTCCGTTCCGGCGCTATCGCACAGCGTTCGGCTTTCAGCTAAGAGATGAAAGCGTTAAGCTTATGTTTAATCTCACTGACAGCATAAGATAGAGATTGATATGTTTCAACTGATGGCTGATAGCTGATAGCTGAACGCTTACAAACTAGCTAGTTTTATCGAATTTTCTAGTTAAGTATCTTTTAACCAGCTAAACATAGCCCGTAAATCTTTGCCCACTTCTTCGATAGAGTGTTCTGCCTCTTGACGGCGCATTGCAGTAAACCCAGGTTTCCCTGATTGATTTTCTAGGACAAATTCCCTTGCAAACTGACCGGATTGAATTTCTCTGAGAATTTGTTTCATTTCAGCGCGAGTTTCGTCGGTGACAATGCGAGGTCCTCGGGTTAAATCTCCATACTCTGCTGTATTGGAAATACTATCGCGCATTTTTGCAAGACCTCCCTCTACGATCAAATCCACAATTAATTTGACTTCGTGGAGGCATTCAAAATAGGCTAATTCTGGTTGATACCCTGCTGCAACTAGGGTTTCAAAACCAGACTTAATTAAAGCGGATAAACCACCACAGAGAACCACTTGTTCCCCGAATAAATCCGTTTCCGTCTCTTCTCTAAAAGTAGTTTCGAGAATACCTGCACGGGTTCCTCCGATCCCCTTAGCATAAGCCATAGCCCGATCTCGAGCTTGACCACTGCTGTCTTGATAAACTGCGAAGAGACAGGGAACCCCCTCTCCTTGTTCGTAGGTACGGCGTACTAGATGACCGGGTCCCTTGGGGGCAGCCATTACCACATCTACGGTTTTGGGGGGAACAATCTGACCAAAATGAATATTAAAGCCATGAGCAAAAGACAGAACGTTGCCGTCTCTTAAGTTGGGTTCAATTTCTTCGGTGTAAATAGTTTTTTGGACTTCATCTGGTAACAAGATCATGATCCAATCAGCTGCGCTAGCCGCATCAGCCACACTCATCACTTTTAGACCTGCTTCTTCGGCTTTTTTGCGTGATTTGCTACCTGGATACAGCCCCACTACCACATTGATGCCACTGTCTTTTAAATTAAGGGCGTGGGCGTGACCTTGAGAACCGTAGCCGATGATCGCCACAGTTTTATCTGCCAATAAATCAAGGTTGGCATCTGCATCGTAATACATCCGAGCCATGAGGATGTCTCCTAATTTCTTTACAAACTTTCCGCTATATAATCTATAAGCCCTAAGATGTAGATTTAGGGATTTTGTAATCTTTACTTTTGTTTTTGGGGGTTAACTGGGATTGACCCACATCAATGTTTGACCGTATTCTACGGGTTCCCCGTTGGCCACCACAATTTCCATCACCTCGCCACTGACTTCTGCTTCTATTTCGTTCATCAGTTTCATGGCTTCGATAATACACACAGTTTGGGTGTTACCCACACGATCGCCCACTTCTACAAAGGGAGATTCGTCAGGAGCAGGAGCGCGGTAGAAAGTACCTACCATCGGGGAGTTGATCGCTACCCATTGTTTATCCGCAGGAGAAGGAGGCGTTTCAGGGGGTGCGGATGCTGTTGCTGGAACAGAAGGCGGCCTTATTACTTCCGAGGTGATTGGTGTGGTTTGAGTTGTGGTTAAAGTGGCCGTATCTCGGCGGACTTTCAACTCAAAGGTTTCTGTTTTGAGGCTAACTTCAGCGATATCAGTGTGAGCGATCGCTCCTAATAAGCTTCGGAGTTCGTTAAAATTAATTGACACAAATTCTCCATCCCATAATCTTTGATTAACATACCCCACCCAGAGGCAGGAACTCTATTGTTTCTAAGTTTCCCGTCCTAAGTAGGAACCGTCGCGGGTGTCCACTTTGATTTTTTCTCCAATGGAAATAAACAGAGGAACCATTACTTGCGCTCCGGTTTCCACAATAGCGGGTTTTGTCCCTCCCGTTGCGGTGTCTCCTTTGACCCCTGGATCTGTTTCTGTTACTTCCAAAATCACCGAGGTGGGGAGTTGCACTTCAAGGACAGTCTCGTTCCAGAGAAGAACGTCGGCTTCCATTTCTTCTTTGATGTAGTTGACCGTTGTTCCCATTTGATCTGGGTTTAATCGCACTTCTTCGTAGGTTTCCATATCCATAAAGACATATTGTTCCCCTTCTTTATAGGTATGTTGCATGGTGCGTTTTTCTAGGTTAGCCTGGGGAACGGTTTCTCCTGCACGAAAAGTTCTCTCAACCACGTTTCCGGTTTGAGCATTTTTTAGCTTGGTTCGCACAAAAGCCGAACCTTTCCCTGGTTTAACGTGCAGGAATTCAACGACGCGCCACACTGAACCATCTAATTCAATGCTGGTACCAGTCCGAAAATCGTTACTAGAAATCATGAAGGGCTTTTAGAGCTTGTAAATTCAAAATTTATTTTACAAGAATTTGGTAACTCTGAGACATTTCACCCTTATTTAGTCAAACAATTGCAGATTGCCTGCAAGCATATTGTAGATTGACTCCTGCTTAAAAGCAGGATCTTGGGATTGTATATTACATATTTTAGATTAATTGTTTATTTTAGAGGATAGATTGTAGATTTACCGATGTTTAAAAACAAGCGCTTGTTCTTATTCAATCTCCAATCTACATTCTGCAATATTTTGGTCACTATATTTCAGATCTTTATGGCTCTCCCCTTAATGCTCTTACCTCTCAATTATTCTGGCTGGAATTCCTACTGCCGTAGCACCTTCAGGTACATCACACATAACAACAGCATTAGCTCCAATTTTGGAATGATTGCCGATGGTTACAGGACGAATAATTTTTGCCCCTGCTCCAATATTTACATCACCTCCGATTTTTACTCCTGTTACTATGGTCACTTGTTGTAAGATCACACAGTTAGGCCCGATTGAAGCTTTTGGATGAATAACAACTCCATTGGGGTGAATCAGAACTAATCCCCCTCCTAATTGAGAATTAATCGGAACATCTGAAGCAGTTACTACTCTCCAAAATCGATACTGCAAAACATTCCAAGGTTTAAACCATTTTGCTAATATTCGAAGCTTCTCAAAAAGTCTGGGGGGACTCGCCGAAAGTTAGGGGACAAAGAT
>NZ_JARVCN010000346.1:0-3245 GCF_038442745.1 Crocosphaera sp. Alani8 | reverse complement strand
CTTTGTCCCCTAACTTTCGGCGAGTCCCCCCAGACTTTTTGAGAAGCTTCCAATTCGCAACCAATCAAGATGATTGGCAAATCGTTCCCAATAATTACGAAGGAGTAAGAATTGCTTGTCAAGCTGGGGATGAAAGTGGCTGGATTTTACTCCGTTTATCTTTGCACGATCCCGTTATTCCTATTAATATAGAATCCAATGTTTCGGGAGGAGTAAAAAAAATGGCTAACAAAATTGTGGAATTTTTAAAGGATTTTGATGCCTTAGATTTAGAAGCATTTAGTTAAAGTAGCTAGGGCAAAATCTTCGGCGGAAAGTTCTGCACGATTAGATAAATTAGAATTGATATTGATTAATAAGCGATTGCTTTCTGCGCTGGAAAAATCCCTCAATTGATTGATTCTAATTTATTAAAGACTCAACTACTAACACCGAACTCAGGTTGCTAACCTACCTCAAGAAAACTAGGATTGATCTGGATCTGAGGTTCTTGGAGAAACCCGATTCCAGGTTTTCCAACCCACTTGAAAACCTTTAAACAAGCGACGGGTTCCTTTTTGCACCTTTTTAATCTGTATTTGGGTTTGGTTAAAACCATTATCCACCTGTTTAACGATATCTGAGGCACTTTTAACCCCGCTATCGATGTCATCGGTTAATTCAGTGATTTCCAACCCTGTGAGGCGAATAGAGTGTAAGGTAGGGGGGAACTCTTGGTATAGAGTATCAAACAATTTTTCCGCACTACGGGCAGCCCTGGCGATTTCCCGTAACACAGGAATTGCTACGATTAAAACCGCCATCAAACTTAGTGCCATTAAGAAGAGGGAACAGCTAAGCCAAAATAAGGGATCGCTAGTCATGTTTTTCCCTAATTATTGTTAGAAGAGTTGGTTTCTGCGGTAATATCCCGAGGAGATTCTAGAGGAGGTGTGTCAACTTGCGCTGCCTCCATACCGGCGGCGATCGCTTCTTTGAGTCGACTTAGGGTTCCATCCCAATTTTTTTGTGCTGACTCTGAGAGGCGATCTGCTTGTAATTGTACAGTGGTGGATAAGTCTTCGGCCATTTCTGGCAGAGCATCGGCAGACTTTTTAATGATACGTCGGGTTTCTCGTCCGGAACGGGGTGCCAATAGTAGTGCTGTGACAGTTCCCATCACACTGCCAATAACCATACCCGCCATAAAAAAACCACCGTTGTTATTTTTAGACATAATTTTGCCTCTGACTATAACAATTATTTTAGGCAGAATTAGCCCGAGGATCACGGCTTCTTAGTTTTTTTTCCAAAACTACATATACTGGAAGCCGGCAGAAATTCCTTTTTCTTGATCTCGTAAGCGAATGTTCTGTTCTACTTCTAAGGCAGCACAGGGTAAATCAGCACCCCAGCATTGAAGTTTAAAATCAGCAGGATAGCTATAGTTTATGTCGTTTTTCTGCATTTTAATTAACTCATGTTCTGGCAATTGAGCAGGAAAAATAATGCGCTCTTTAAAATCATTTCTTCCCATTAAAAATAGCAATAATATAATGAAAATCGGCAAATATTTACCTACTTTAACCATATTATTATTGAAAATCAGAACGTGTGGTTTTTGGTATTTTTTTGACCACAAATTAGCTGAGAATAAACTAGGAATAACAAGGAAGTAACCTATCCCAAAACGAATCAGAGGAATGACTACTATGATAAAAGTACCTCCTAATAAACCTAGGGCAAAAAGCCAAGTTTGACCATATTTAAATATCCACTTATTCTTAAAACTTAAACCTGTTAATACTATGCTACATAAGTATAATAAAACAGTCACTTGAATTTTTTTAGAAGATAGAAACCATGACCATCGATTCCTAACTACTTTACCAACATCATCCATACTAGATATATCATTCTCTTGACCGATAATGTTCTTATTTTCAGATTCAATAATTTCTTGACTAACTGTCCAGGGTAAATTCAGACACATTGTGTTTGAAGGATATAAAGGGCATCCAGAACTATTGAGAGAAAATATAAAATTAGGGAGCAACAAAATAGTAATTAAACCAAGGGAAATTAAACAGGTCTGAAAAGACAACTTTTTCTTATATATATAAAACAATAAAATAACACCTAAAGCTGGAACAGCAGTTATTTTAATGCTAGTGGCTCCGATACTTAATAGCAGTGGTATAAATTCACTGTTGAAAAATAATTTGTTAAACCTAGTAGCAGTTTGCTGCTTTTCTGGAGTAATTATTAAGATTACCCAAGAAATAATGCCAATCAATAAAGCAACTGGAATGTCTTGAGAAAAAGAGATTAAGCTATTCCCATTTACATTATCAGCTAAATAAATAAAGAGAATTGAAACCAAGAAAATAATGATGAACTTATCGGAAAAATTGGCTATATTAGCTCGCAATTTATGGAAAATAAAACAGATATGAAAAAAAGAAATTAGTAGTAAATAACCATTACTAATTGCTCCAACTTTTCCTTCAGTCCAATTCCAGACAAGAGGAGCAGAAAAAGCAAACCAAGAAGAAGTAAAACCTAACTTTGAGTGAATTAGTGCAATTCCAGGAACTGCTCCAAATTTTGCCATCCAATGAATCGAGCCTAAATGATACAATCCACTATCGAACCAAATAATTTGTTGTGTCGTAAAAATGGCAACCCCTAGAGCAATTATGAATCCTTGAATCAGAGCATTTAAAGAAATTTGTCGCCACAGTTGATAAAAATCCTGTCTAGCTTTCGGAAAAAAGTAAACTAAAAATATCCAGATGATTCCTATTAGTAAACCCGTTAGAGGCGATAATGGTAAAATCAACCCAACACTAATACAAGATAAACAGAGAACAGTAATTCCGAGCCAAACTGAAATAATGAAGCGATCGCCCGGCCAAGAAAAATCCTTAACCTCACAAACATTCAGTAGCCACAATCCAATTAACGTACAAATAGGTAACAGAATTAACCAAGTTACTAGAAAAGAAACCATAAGGGGCTGAAATTAAGAAATAATAACCTAATAAAGATCAATCGTGAACCGAGTTTATCATAGTTTTACTCAAGGAGAAATTGAGGGAATTAGAGTAGTTTAATCATAGTTTAGATCGTTGAAACCTTTTCAGAGAATCGTTCTCTCCTGCTATACAGAGGACTTCAGATGTAGTTATTTTGCAAGTTATACACGAAGTTATACTCAGATCTTGCACCTGACGAGACAAAGTTCCAAACTATGTTCATAAAAC
>NZ_JARVCN010000345.1:0-26219 GCF_038442745.1 Crocosphaera sp. Alani8 | reverse complement strand
GTTTGGCCTAAGTTTTCGCAGCGAGTGACCCCTGGCTTTTTGAGAAGATACGATTCATGCCTTTCAGAAAAAATCCAAAACAGGCATCAAAACACCTCAACAAGAGGTAGAACTGATCAAAAAACGACTCAAGCGATTACAGGAGGCACTCTCATGACAGATGAACCCTTGGAATTAGTACATGGAAGTGGCAATGTTTATAGAGACATGGGAGATGGCGAAGCCGATGTACGACAGGCTAAAGCCTTGCTCGCAGCAGAAATTATCAAGGTTTTAGACAAAGAAGACTTATCAACCCGTCAGGCACAAGACAGAACGGGGGTGGATCACAGCGAGTTTGTCCGTATTCGTGGTGCGAACCTAAAACGCTTTACCATTGACCGACTTATCCTTATCTTAGGTAGGCTCAATCACAATGTAGAAATCACTGTGACGACCCACCCAAAACAAAGGGATTTTTCCTCTACGTCTTAGCCTAGACTCATCCCTCTTTTATCCTAATGTCGGGCAGAATACCCCATCCTTATTCAGCTAAAGGTAATTGGGGAATGGCAGTAACCCATGAACGTCATGGAGTGCTTGGTGGTTCGCCAAAGTTCATTAATCAAGTGCGTGAACATATAGCAAATCTAGATGAACAAGTTTATTTTTTTCTCAACAAATATCAACAGATGAAATTTTTGCCTAACCTTAATATACAGTGGTTGCCAGAGTTATTAAATCACGTTTACGGGCAAGAAACTGCTCATAAATTGTTACAGGAAACCAGGCTCCTCTAAAGTTTGGGAGGAGAAAAGTTATATCAAATCCGAGAAAAAACACAGCTTTTAAATCTTCTTTAGTAATCGTTTGATTATCAGCAATTAAACTTTCAAGATATAATTAAATTGCCTCTTCAATATTATCAATTACTTCCTCAAAAGTATCCCCTTGAGAATGACAAACTTTGAGAATAGGAGAAAAAGCATGATAAACTACCTCTTCTCCCTTTTCCAGAAGAACTGTATAATTATATATCTGCTTAGTTTTCCTTTTTCGTACTTTGGTTAACTATTAATTTGTCTCTTAGACTGAACTATTTTAACTAATGACTCAATACCTAATTAAACGCCTATTAATAGCTATCCCTACCCTAATTGCTATTAGTTTAGTCCTCTTTACCATCTTAGCATTAGCCCCAGGAGATCCCCTGGGAGAATTCGCCTCTAACCCTTCTATCACGGAAGAAGTTAGGGAAAATATTCGTAAAAGTTTAGGACTGGATCAACCTATTCATATCCGTTACATTAAATGGTTTTTTGCCTTTATCAGAGGAGACTTAGGTTATTCTTTTACCAGTCGTAGTCCTGTTTTAAACCTCATTTTACAGCGTCTTCCAAATACATTGTGGGTAGTAGGAACCGCTTATATTTTCAGTGTTTTGATTGCTTTCCCTTTAGGAATTATTTCTGCTCTTAAACGTTATTCTTTACTAGACCAAATAATTACAACTTTTGCTTTTTTGGGTTATTCCTTACCCACTTTCTTGACGGGATTATTATTAATTATTATTTTCAGTGTACAATTAAACTGGTTTCCTTTTATTTATAACAGTACCCTAAAAATCACCGATTTATCTAGCTTGATCGAACAAATAAAACAGTCCATAATGCCTATCACTGTTCTAGCATTATATCAATCGGCTGTGTTAATGCGCTTCATTCGTTCTGCTATTTTAGATGAATTAACCCACGATTATGTTCGCACTGCACAAGCAAAAGGATTAAACAATTTTGCCATACTAAAAAACCATATTATCCGAAATGCTTTAATTCCAGTGGTAACATTAATTGCCCTAGATATTCCCACTATTTTTACCGGTGCATTGGTTACAGAACAAATTTTTAGGGTACCAGGAATTGGTGCATTGTTAATCGATTCAATTCAAAGAAGCGATACCCCTGTAGTGATGGCAATTACCTTTATTTATAGCATTTTAATTGTTATTTTCAACCTTATTGCCGATCTCACCTATGGTTTTCTTGATCCCCGAGTAAGATATTAATAATATTTGCTTTATCAAAAAGAATCTTGTACCACAACATCCATTGGAGTACCGGTTCCTGGTGGGGGATAAATTCTGATTTTTGCGCTGTTACTTAAAACTTTCAAAATATCAGCAAATAAAGGAATAGATTGTAAAATTTGCCAATTTAAGGAATTATTAGGACAAATAACAACTAAGGTTAGCCCTTGAGTTCTAATAGTCACATCCCATCCACATTGTCTCAATAGATCTTGTATGGTGGGGTTACAATCATTATAAAAAATTTCGCCGACGACTTCTTCTAGTTCCCAAGAAAGTTCGCGAAAACTAGGATCTAAAGAAGGTAAATCATCAGGAGGTAAACAAGGTTGATTCATAATCAATATTTGCAGTAAATTTATAAAAAATGTCTTAATTAAGAAGCGAAAAAATAAACTAATCAATAAAATTTAATAACTTAAATCACCTTCGTTGGTATCTCGGTTATCTATCCAATCTAAAACTTGATTTAATTCATATAAGTCAATTAATCCGTATTGCCAAAGTACCATTGGCAGAGAACCCATAGAAGCTTCTGTAAACTTGACAGCCATTTTTAAAGCATCAGTAGGAATAGCGAGTGTGTGACGTAAATATTGGAGGAGTGGAGTTTGTAATTCTTTGGGCATAATTTTTTCTCTTACTATTAATCATCTAATCTTTTTCAATTTTCTAGTCTTGATTGTAGGGAAATAATTTTTTGAACACAGCCGAAAAAACACGGCATTACCGACGCATAAAATACAAGTGTCCGTGGTTCCACTCGTTAATATGTTTGTTTCGGTTAGTTAACTTTTTACCTTATAAAGATAAACGTTTCAATAGGTTTAAATGCTGATCCACCGAAGCAAAAGTATTAGCCAAGATCATGCCACTGGCTGCCACTGCGGGTAAACCAATACCTGGGAACGTTGAGTCGCCACAACACCATAACCCCTCAACCGGTGTATTTGGTCCTGGAAATAAGGCTTTTCCTGCTTGGATAGCTGGCCCATAGGAACCCTGATAACGACGTAAAAAACGTTCGTGGGTGAGGGGAGTTCCCACCAAAGAGACACAAACCCGATCCCGTATATCAGGAATAATGCGTTCCAATGCTTGCCACATCACCTGACTTCTGGTTTCTTTTTGTTGCTTGTATGCGTCACTATTGCGCTTTAGTTGGGACCAGAGATGGTAAGGTTCGTTACCAGGGGTATAGACATGGATCGTCTGTTTGCCTGGAGGTGCTAAACTGGGGTCGAGGAGGGAGGGAATAGAAACTAAAACCACGTTTTGAGGGGCGGTAATGCCTTTTTCCCAGTCATTGACTACAATATGATGACATGGTAGATCTGGGGGTAAGTTGCTACCATCTATACCGAGATGAAGGTGCAGAAAACTCTCACAAGTTGGTGTTTGTTGTTTTTCCCTTCGCCATTGTTGGGATACTGCATCTGAGGGCAAAAGTTTCAGGGTGTCCCAAACAGAGGCGTTAGAAATCACTCCACGGGTAGCCTTTAAGGTTTCACCGTTGCGTAGTTTTACCCCGATCGCCCGATTATTTTTGAGCAATACTTGTTCAACGTGGGCGTTTAACTGTATTTTTCCCCCATTTTTAGTTAAACCACGCACTAAAGCGTCTACTAATGCCCCACTGCCCCCCACAGGGTAATCCAATATTACCCCAGGTCGATACCAGTCTGCAAACATGAAGGCCATTTCTGCTGCGCTGGTTCCAGAAGCAGGAAGTCCGGATAAGAGGAAGGATAGTAGGTCTAACCAGTTACGAATGAAGGGATCTCGGATAACTTCATCCACAATGCTACTAAACGGTCCTGTGAGTTTGAAAACTTGGTTAGTTTTGAAGAGTAAACTAGGGGCAAACTTAGCAACGGTTAATATAGCATTCCAGTCGAAGCGAATGGCTGCCGGAGGAAGGGCAACACTGGCTTCAGCTAAGGGTTTCATCGCTTGTTGCAAGTTGCGCCATTCTTGTACTGCTGTGTTGCCTTGTAGTTGTTGCAGAATATCACAAAATTGATCGGCACCCACGGAGGTGTTAAAGTTGCCTTCGGGTAAGTAACATCCCCAAGTATCGTAGTTAAGGCAGGGTAAGGGTTCTCCAATAGCGTCTAAAACTTGTTTTAAGGGGTTGGGTGAGGGACTATAGGAGAGACCCGAATATAAGGAAGGTCCAGAGTCAAAAACAAAGCCATCCCTTTGAAAACTATGGGCAGCCCCACCAGCAATACTATGACTTTCGCAAACGGTTACATCTAAGCCATAATGGGCTAATAGGGCGGCACAACTCAGGCCGCCGATACCGCTACCAATAACAATAATTTCTGTAGAAGACATGGATAAGTATTAAAAAAGTTAGGTTAGGTGACAAGTAATTTCGTTACTTTTGTGAATAACTTTTCCTATAATTTGACTTTTAGTGTAACCTGCTTGGATTAGTTCTTGCAAGCAGCGATCGGCATTTTTTTCGGGGACAGAAGCTAATAAACCACCGGAAGTTTGCGGATCGAATAATAAGGAATATTTGGGGTGATTTTTAAGATTTTGTCGGCTAGTTAAATAAATTTCATTTTTGATATTTTCGGGGTACAAAGAACTTTGAATTTTTTGTTTATTTGTTTCTATTGCCCCTGATAGAATAGGAATTTTATCTATATTGAGTTCTGTGGATACTTGGGATGCTTCCATCATTTCTCTTAAATGTCCAATTAAACCAAATCCTGTTATGTCGGTGCAAGCAGAGGCTTGGAATTTTAAGATTATTTCTGAGGCTTTTTTGTTGGAAATCAACATAGATTGTATAGCGTTATCTATCCAGTTACCTTTTGTTTCATACCTCATTTCTGCAGCTAATAACGTACCGGTTCCTAATGGTTTAGTTAAAATGAGTTTATCATCGGTTTGCATCCCACTTTTTCGTAAAATTTGGTTAGGTAAAATAAATCCGTTACAAGCTAAACCTAAACCTAATTTTTCTCCTTCTAAAGTGTGTCCCCCTGTTAAATAAATTTCGTGTTCATCTAAAATTTTGAGACATCCTTGTAATAATTGATATAAAATTTCTTCTAGAATATAATCAACACCATAAGGTAATATAACTACAGTAGAAACGCTATGAGCTTTAGCTCCCATTGCCCATAAATCACTTAAACAATGATTTGCTGTAATTTGTCCCAGAATAAAAGGATCGCTGATAAAACTAGGTAAATAGTCGATAGTTTGAACTAACAATTCTTGTTTACTAATATCAACTATGGTTGCATCATCGGGAGAGTTTAACCCGATAATAATTTCTGGATTTTGATTAATTTTCAATCTTTTTAGTGTCTTTGTTAATATAGAACCACCAACTTTAGAACCACAGCCATTACAAGGCATAAATTTGTTATTATTCAATTGTTGTTCTTTTTTATTGTTTTTTATATTTAGTGAAGAAGGGAATAAATTTTTTTTATGATTAGATTCTATGTTAGAAAAGTTTTTAAATCTATCCATAAACTTACGGTCGATATAATCTTTCCAAGTCCATAACCAACCGGCTTCTAAACCGAAATTTCCCCAAGATGCGATCGCTTTTTTATTTCCTGTTCCAATTAAACTTAGATAAAATGATTGGGGGTGATAAGATTTTAACTTATTTCCCAAAATAATAGACTGCAAATTATTAAATAAAGGTTCACCTTGACGAACAGCAAATACTCCTGCTTTTGGTCTAGAATAATCCTCCATTGTAGCTATATCTCCCGTTGCAAAAATATTGGCATGAGAGACAGACTGTAAATAGTTATTGACTAAAATAAATCCTTCTTTATCTGTACTTATCCCCGTTTTTTTTATCCACTGAGGTGCATAAGCTTGAGTGACCAAAAAGACCCAATTTGAGTTTATCTGTGTTCTAGAATCACAACTTACTGTATAGTGATAGGGAAAATTAGCAATTATTTCTTTAACGTTTTCCTTGAGATAAAGATTAGTTCCATTTTTTAATAGAAGAGAGCGAACTCTTTGACTCACCCATTGATTATGTCCTGTTAATAAACTATCCCCTTTATGAATTAAATTAATGGTTAAATTATTTGTATCATCTATAATGTTATTTAAATATGTTCTCGTATTAAAAGCTAATTCTACACCTCCTGCACCACCACCAATAATTGTTAAGCTATAGGGTTTTTCAGGAGCATTTTTGATAGTTTCCTTTATCTTTTCCCATGCTGTTAAAAATTGATTAACTGGTTTAGCAGGAATGGCATGATTTTCTGCCTCCAAAATGCTACTTTTTTGAGGAACACTCCCAATATCAATAGATAAATAATCAAAAGTAATAGGGGGATGTTCTTCACACAAAATTTGCTTGTGTTCTAAGTCCAGATTTATAACCCTATCTAAATAAAAATTAGCTCCAGCAAACTGACATAAACAGCGTAAATCAATATGGGTTTCCTCAAAATCATAAAAACCAGCTATTTGACCGGGTAACATACCCGAATAAGGGGTATAGGTTCTATCTGTAATTAGGGTTAGACGTACACCAGGAATAGGATTCATCGCCCATAATTTTAGTACAATAGCATGACTATGACCTCCACCAATTAAAACTAGATTATTTGTTAATTGCGTTAGATTAGATTTCATGAGAAAATAAGGGAACAAACTTACTTTATTCTAATCAATTTAGGAGCAAAAGTGTTAAAAAAAATCATAATTTTAGGGTTAATAGTTACTAATTGGTTGATGATAGTTCCTACAGCTAAAGGTGATTTTTGCCGTCAGATTAATGGTGAGCAAATCTGTATTACCAAAATCAAGCGAAGTGCTAAAAATTACTGGGAATATCGGGCGGCAGTTAAAATTAATAAAGAAACAAGACCTATAGAAATTTATAACTGTCGTCAACGTCATCGTATTACTCAAGAAGGCAATATTATTCCTTTTAAATCCGATGGGATTGGTAAATGGATATGTGGTACTTTAAATAAGTAAATCAATTCTTTGTTTGTTTTTAAAAACCACCTTCTTAATATCTATTAACTTTCCACTCCGAACCGTAAAATAAAAACTCATAACCATGTATCGTATTGTTATTGAATCAGAACAAAAACAAGGTAAAATAATTAAATTAACTTCAGAGCAAAAGCATTATTTAAAAAATGTTGTCCGCTTAAAAGAAAACAATAAATTTATTGTTGTGGACAGCGAAAATAACACTTATATTGTCGAGTTATATAATAATAACGGTGAAATTATTAAACAGCTAAATGAACAAACAGAATTACCCGTTACTGTCACCTTAATGATAGCCTTACCTAAAGGAAACAGGTTTGATGAGGTTATTCGCAGTTGTACAGAATTAGGAATTAATACTATTATTCCTGTTATTAGTCAACGAACTTTATTAAGACCCAGTTCTAATAAATTAGAACGTTGGCGTAAAATTGTTAAAGAAGCAACAGAACAATCAGAAAGACAAATAGTTCCTACCATTGTTGAACCAACTTCTTTTTTAGAAGCACTAAAAAATATTAACAAAACTGATGAAAACCGTTATATTTGTGTAGCTAGAAAAAAATCAAAGCATTTACTAACTTATCTACTTCCAGAAATTACTAATTCTGTTGTTATTGCCACAGGATGTGAGGGAGGTTGGACAGAAAAAGAGATTAATGAGGCTATAAATTCGGGGTTTATTCCTGTTAACCTTGGTTTGCGAGTTCTGCGCGCTGTTACTGCACCTTTGGTTGTTCTTTCTTTAGTTGCTGGTGTTCTCGAAAAATCCTAAGCAGTCGAACATTAATAAAGCCAACTGTGTAAAATAATATAAGCATAGCTGTAACAATACTCCAATTGTCAGACAAGGTTTTGCTTCCTTTTGCGATCACGAAGTGCCGCTTTTAGCGATCGCTACTATTTTCTTGTGATCACCACTAATTGTTGCGGTGCCGCCACATTCGCTTCCGCGAGACTATTCTCCATATAAATAAATATGAGCGATTAACAAATTCGAGCTTTTGTTATGATAGAACTACAAAAATTGATTTTAGTTAAATGTACAATGTTAGCTAATTTTTAACTTAGCTATAAATTTTCAAGTTTCATTTATTATTTATGAATAAAATAACATCATCTTTAGTCTATATCTTCCTTTTGATAATTTGCTATCATTCAATTTCACTTCTTCCCCGATCACATACACTTGAATGTCTTCGTTTACCTCTATTAAAAAATCAATTTGAATGTCAACTGACTCACCAAAAGACTTTTACCAGTAGTACTATATTAATTCCCATAAATTCACTAAAAGACGCTGGTATTGACGAGACTTTTTTAGACTCTAACAAGTCATCAAGGTCTCCTACCAGAGTGTTTAAGGTTTTATTGTACACAAGCAAAGGTACTTTGCCTTTTACTTATTTTTATGATAATAACTACTCATCCAAAAAAGAACAAGTTTTAAAAATCAAATATTTTCTAGAGACTGAAACTGAAAATAAATTATATATAAAACAAAATAATTGGTTTGCTTTCTATACGTTCTTCTTTTTGATTATTTGTATTAAATTTGTTGTAATTAAGGAATTGATTAAAACTTGGTTGTAAAATTAGCAATTTTCTAAAAAAAATTAAGCTAAAAAATAGGCTATGTATTGATTAACTAACTTCCGTTATTCTTGTTGTACCCAATGACTAAAATTGGAAATGTACTTGATCTTTGTATGTCCTTAATCTGATTAGACACAAAACAATTTCACATACAGGAAGGTACAATTCAAGATGAAACCTTCCCGTATTCCAGCAAAGAGACGATATTAACTACCTAATTTTTGTAAGACAGATTGAGTTGAAACCACACTACTACTAATACCCAATTTTCTTAAGACAAATTGAGTCGAAACCACATGGCGACTTAACCCGAGTTTACTAGGTTCAATCCCCAAGGATAAAGCCACTAATTGGGGTAAGTGCAACACAGGTAAACCCAGTTTTTCCCCGATCGCTTTTTCAATTTCAGGTTGTCTAGAATCTAGATTTAAATGACACAAAGGACAAGGGGTTACTATACAGTCTGCTCCTGCTTCTATAGCTTCTTGGATATGGGTTCCTGCCATTTTAAAGGATTGTTCTTTAGCATAACTTGATAGGGGCCAACCACAACATTGTGTCCTCCCTCGATAGTAAATAGGGGTTGCTCCCACGGCGCGAAAAACATTTTCTAGGGATTCTGGTTGAAACGGGTTATCGTAAGGGAGTTTATCCTGGGTTCTTAATAAATAACAACCATAAAATCCTGCACATTTTAATCCAGACAGTTTATGTTTCACTTCATCCGCTAAACGATCTAAACCGTAATCACCCACTAAAGCCCATAACAAATGTTTAACTTCGGTGCTACCTTGATAGGGTGAACAGTGTTCTTTTTTGAGAAATCCGTTTACCTCTTCCAGATAAGCAGGATCATTATTTTTGGCTTCTTTTAACCGTTCATCCACATGACCAATAACCCCTTGACAGGTACTACAATGGGTCAATAAAGGTAGATTGAGAGATTCTGCTAAAGCAATATTACGAGCGTTAACCGTATCTTCTAATAGTTGAGAGTCTTCTTTATAGGTTCCTGAACCGCAACAAGCTGCTTTTTTTAGTTCGATTAATTCTATACCTAAAGCTTTTGCTAATGCTTTTGTAGATAAAGATAACTCGCGACAAGCTCCTTGAGCGACGCAACCTGGATAATAAGCGTATTGTAACATTTAATTTTTGGATGGAATTTAATTTTAATTAGAGGGTATTTGAATATTTAAGTGTTTCTCTTAGTTAAACACCCTATCTAACACAAAGATAATCAGATAGGGACTCGTCGATTAGATTTAACTAACCAATCCCTTTGCCTTTATCGGTTTCAGGAAGGGATAAACAATCTTTAATTTGTTGATATAACTTATCTTTGTCAATATTTTGTCCGATCAACACTAATTGATTTTTCGGAGTCCCTTTCCATTCATCATCTTCTAGGGTAAACCGTTTACCACTGAGATGAAAAATGTGACGTTTCTCACTCTCATTAAACCATAAAATGCCCTTCGCTCGAAAGACGTTAGATGGTAATTGATTGTCTAGAAAATCCTGGAATTTCCGAATAGAAAAAGGTTCATCGCTCTCGAAAGAAATCGAAGTAAACCCATCATTTTCTAAGTGGTGGGAATGGTGGTGATGATCATGATCGTGGTGGTGATGATCGTGATCATGATCATGGTGGTGATGATCGTGATCATGATCATGGTGGTGATGATCACGATCATGATCATGGTGGTGATGATCGTGATCGTGCTTATCTTCTGTATTTTCTTGAGTGAAATACTGATCCGATTCAAATAAACCTACACTGAGGATTAAAGATAAAGGAACTTGTGATTTTTTGGTGCGTAAAATTCTGGCGGAATCCTTCGTGTCTCTGAGACGAACCTCTAAAGCATCCACATCCCCTTCATTCACTAAATCAGTTTTGTTGAGAACAATGATGTCTCCATAGGCAATCTGACTGTGAGCAGCTTCTGAGTTAAATAAATCCAAGCTAAAATTAGCACAATCTACCATCGTGATGATAGAATCCAGACGAGTCATGTCTCTTAATTCTGTGCCTAAAAAAGTTAGGGCAATAGGCAAAGGATCAGCAAGTCCGGTAGTTTCAACGATTAAATAATCAAGTTTTTCTGATCGTTCTAGAACCTGATAAACCGCTTGAACCAAATCTTCATTAATGGTGCAACAAACACAACCATTATTTAATTCCACCATATTATCATCGGTAGCAACAATTAGTTCATTATCTATACCAATTTCTCCAAATTCATTGACTAAAACCGCAGTTTTAAGACCTTCTTGGTTAGTGAGAATATGGTTAAGAAGGGTGGTTTTTCCACTTCCGAGGAATCCTGTAATAATAGTGACTGGTAAACCTTGTTTGGGTGCGTCCATCGTATCAGAACCTCGTAAATTTTTATCCACTTTCTGCATTGTCTATGCCCTTTTTACAATCTTAAAAGACTCAGTGTTATGTTATCTTTGCTAGGCTCAATAATAAGCAAAGATAATCAAGTTAACAAAAGTATTTTGTCTCCTTTTCCTATTATACAGTAAGGTCAATGTCCCAATTATGGCAAAAAAATAGCCGGACTCTTCCGGCTAGGTTAAATATGAAAAGAAAAGGGGTTGATTCAGTCTAAATCAACTATTAGAATCTGGGTTCGAGTCAGGGGACTGAGGACGTATCTGCTCTGCTTCGGGACAATCGTCAGATACAAAAATTTCTGCGTTATACCTAGGAACAGACGCTAGTTTTTGGCTAACAGAGCCAATACTTTCAAGTCTGACCATTTCTTCCCATGAACTAATTTCGTCGTCCTCTTCGGTCTCATAGCGAATGGTGACTAGATCCCCTTCTAAAGAAACAATAGTCGCACCTTCAATCCAACGTTGCTGATCCCGCAAGAACAGACAAACTTCTCGCCCTTCTGTACAAAGTTGATAAATCTTGCGGTGTAGCATAGCTATCTCCTTAGCAGGTAACAATCTTTGATGACTTTACCTTAACATTAAAAATCCTATCTAGGCTATGTCTGTAAGACTGTTTTTTCTATCAAGTATCGTACAATTCTCCACAAGGAAGATGATCAGCTTTCTTAGGTTATAGTTGCAAGGACACATACATTCAGAAAAGGTGGCAATCTACAACAGAAATCTAAAGGTACACAGATACTTTGATTAATCCTCATCCCACGATTCGACCACTAAGACCTCACTAACGGGATCTTGCATGGTGAAACCGAACTCTAACAGCTCTTTTTTCCAGTAAGACCAGTCGTTTCCGTAAAGAAGGGCTAATTTCCACAGGCTGTCACTAGGTTTAAGAACTTTCGATTCTACCAGCGAGGAAATTTTTCGCTGAAATTTCATCATAGGATGAGCTACTTGCTTCGTCATAGACTCAATTAATTTATTTTTACTAAATTTTACAAATGTTTCGTAGAGCAACACTTCTCTCAACAGACAACTTCGTGTTAAATTGTGGATACCTATTCAAGCAGATAATCGGAGAAGTATTTTTACCTTCTTCTTTATAACCGATTTGTTTAATTTCTGCAAGTCTTTTTACTTAAAAGTTCGGAAATCACTACTTATTCCTTTGATATGTCTGGGTTTAGGAATGGTAATCTGACGCAACAATCATCGATCCGATCCCCCGATTGGTAAAGATTTCCAGTAGTATGGAATGGGGTATGCGACCATCGATGATGTGGGCAGCTCGCACTCCCTGAGCCAGCGATCGCACACAACAATTTACTTTGGGAATCATTCCTCCTGCAACAATTCCTTGATCTATTAAGTCTCTAGCTTGCTTAATGTCTAGTTTTGTTAAGAGTGTGTTGGGATCTTTGTAATTTTCCAGAATACCTGGGATATCGGTTAACAATATTAATTTTTCTGCTCCTAAAGCCGCTGCTATTTCCCCGGCTACTGTGTCGGCATTGATATTATAAGCTTGTCCTGTTTCATCGGCGGCTACGGAGGAAATAACTGGAATGTAGTTGTTTGTGACTAGGGTGTGAACAATCTCAACATCTACTTTGGTAACTTCTCCCACAAAGCCAATATCTTTTTGATCCACACGGCGAGCTTTAACTAAGTTACCATCTTTGCCGCATAGTCCCACCCCTTGGCCACCAGCTTGGTTGATTAAAGATACTAATTCTTTATTAACTCTACCCACTAAAACCATTTCCACCACATCCATTGTTGCAGCATCGGTTACTCTTAACCCATCCTTGAACTGGGGTTCTATGCCTAGTTTATCTAACCAACTGTTGATCTCGGGTCCACCACCGTGAACAACGACGGGACGAACTCCCACGCAGGCCAAAAAAATTATATCTCGAATAACTTTGTCTTTGAGGGAACTATCTTTCATCGCAGCCCCTCCATATTTAATAACCACTGTGCGTCCGGCGAATTGTTGGATGTAGGGAAGAGCTTCGCTTAAAACTCGGACACGATTAGCATCTTCTTCTTGTATATAGTCGTTTTCGTTGCTCATAAATCGCTGATTACTCACATAGCCTTAGAAATGATAGCATCATTCATGGCTATTTTGGGCTACTGACATCTTGCATCAGTACATAAAGACTTAAATTAGTAAGCCGTCAGCACTCAGCGTTCGGCTTTCATCTCTTAGCTGAAAGCGTTAAGCTTATGTTTAATCTCACTCACAGCATAATATAGAGATTGATATGTTTCAACTGATAGCTGATAGCTGATAGCTGATAGCTGATAGCTGAACGCTTACAAACTAGCCAGTTTTATCAAAGGTGCAAGATGTTAGTATAAGTAGGATTAAGTTATTTTTTACCTTCAAACATATTGCCCTAAACAAACAGAAGAAAAGAATAAGTGTGAACAAAGAAATGGCAAAAGAATGGTTATGTCTAATGGTGGGTAATTCTCGACTTCATTGGGGATATTTTCAAGGAGAATTTTTACAAGATAATTGGGATACCAATCATTTTCAAGGAGTTGTTAAACCTCTAACCTTACCTGATGAGTGTTTACTTTTTCCTCTTGCTAATACTTTACCTTTATTTTTTGCCTCAGTTGTTCCCTCCCAAACTAAACGCTGGCAAAATTATAAAAAAATCAATCTAATTAACCTGGAGAATATTCCCCTAGACAATCTTTATTCAACAATGGGAATTGATCGTGCTTTAGCTGCATTGGGTAGTGGGGAAATGTATAGTTTTCCTTGTTTAGTAATTGATGCAGGTACTGCTTTAACTTTAACAGGAATTAATGGCGATCGCACTTTTATGGGAGGATCTATCTTACCAGGATTAAGGTTACAATTCAATTCATTATCAACAAAAACAGCCGCGTTACCTAATATTGAGTTACCAAAAAAATTAGGCGATCTTTGGGCAAGTAATACAGAAGATTCTATCATAAGTGGTATTTTATACACCGCTCTAAGTGGAATTAAAACCTTTATTGATGATTGGTTATATAAGTATCCCCAGAGTAGAGTTGTTTTAACTGGTGGAGATGCTGAAAGATTATACAATTATTTTGAACAAGATAATTATGAAAAATTAGAAGCATTAATAGTTGATAGAAATGTGATATTTTGGGGAATGCGATCGCTACATCTTTCAGGTTTATAATTTTAAAATAAGGAGAGGTTTTAAACCGAATTTATTAATTATCAATTGTCAATTATAAATTATCCATTGATAACCCCTGCCCTCTGCCTTCTGCCTCAAAGAGATAACTTTTGTACCTCACAAGTATGAGAACTTCTATAATTAGTTAAGCAAAAGAGGAAACAGTCATGGTAAAGTTACCATTTGACTCTAAATTAAACGAATTATACAAAACAGACGATCATCTTTGGTTAGAAGAAACAATCAAACTTTTAAATTAAGTTTTGACCAAGAACTTACAAAACTATTTAGATAATAGATTTGAAATAATTTACCAAAATAGTGTTAAATATACCAAAAGAAAAACTGAGCTTAACGATTTTTCCCAAGAATGTCCTTATACTCTAGAATAATTATTAAATGAAAATTGGTTCCCTGAAAAATAAATATAATTATAGTTTTTAAATATAATTTTCTGAAAAATATCTAATAAAATTCAATTAAAAATCTATTAAACAAGTCCAGAATCAACAATCAATTGCTGGGCAGTTTTAGCACCGTAGACATGGCTAAGAACCTGCTGTAGCCAACTAATATTAATTTTATCTTCATGTACATGCTCTAATCTCACGTCATGCAGAAACTCTAAGACTTCCTTTTCTATGTCTGGGAAATAACTTCGTACAGCTTGCATAAATTCCGAGCTTCCTCCTAAAAATCCGTGTTCATCAAGCGTTGTTAATAAACCCCAATGTCCATTGGTAGAACATAAACAATAGGCAAGATTGATGGGGATATCTAGTTGCTCCCAGACTTGTTTAGAACCACCATGAGGAGAAGAGGGATAGAAGAGCGCGTCTGCTAGCTCTGATATAGGAATATAAGCATAACCATTCTCCACAGGTTCCTTAGAAAGTTCCCAAAGCACTGCCAGGTATGAGCCAGTATCACCAATAGATTGAGCGGCATGAGCCAGTGCCTCTGCTAACTGTCTTTCCCAATAATCATTTCTCTCAAGATCACCCCCCCAAGGTAAGTAGAGAAAGATACGATCTTCTACATGAGACTGAAAAGGCTCCGTATCATGGGGTCCCACAAAAACTTGACGGAATATCGGTTCAGCGTCTCGTTGAAATTCTTGGTATGTCAAAGTGTGCATATTATTGAGAAATATGGTATTTCTTTGATTTCCATTTAAAAATATATTAAACAAGTCCAGAATCAACAATCAATTGCTGGGCAGTTTTAGCACCGTATACATGGCCCAGAACCTGCTTTAGCCACTCCATATTAATTTTATCTCCATATATTTGGTCTAATCTCAGGTCATGCAGAAACTCTAATACTTCCTTTTCTATGTCTGGGAAATAACTTCGTACGGCTTGCATAAATTCCGAGCTTCCTCCTAAAAATCCGTATTCATCCATCGTTGTTAATAACCCCCAACTTCCATTGGTAGAACATAAACAATAGCCAAGACCACTGGGGACATCTAATTGCGCCCAGACTTGCTTGGAACCCCCATGAGGACAAGGGGGATAGGCAAGCGCATCTACTAGCTCTGATATAGGAATATAAGCATAAGCATTCTCCAAAGGCTCCTTAGAAAGTTCCCAAAAGACTGCCAGGTATGAGCCAGTATCACCAATAGATTGAGCGGCATGAGCCAGTGCCTCTGCTAACTGTCTTTTCCAATAATGTTTTCTCTCAAGATCACCCCCATCAGGAAGAAAGAGAAAGAGACGATCTTCTACATGAGACTGAAAAGGCTCCGCGTCATGGTTGCCGACAAAAACTTGACGGAGTACAGGTTCAGCGTCTCGTTGAAATTCTGGGTATGTCAGAGTATGCATATTATTGAGAAATATGGTATTTCTTTGATTCCTATTTTTTACCTTACATTGCTAACCGACTAAAAAAAGTATCTTCTTTTTTTGTTCATATTAAAAAATTTACCCTTCCTAACATAACGATAAATACTTTAACTGATCACTGGTAACTGCTAACTGATAACTGGTAACTGGTAACATTGATATACTATTCTTATAAATTGCTACCATATAAAGGGATAAAATTAGCTACTAATGCAACCTACTGACCCGGACCAGTTTACAGAACAAGCGTGGGATGCGATCGTAAAATCGCAAGAAGTCGCCCGACGCTTTAAAAATCAAAACCTGGAAGTTGAACACCTAGTTTTAGCCCTTCTAGAACAAGAAAAAGGCTTAACTTTGCGAATTTTAGAACGGGCAGAAATTGATATCCCTCGGTTGCAACAGCAAGTGGAAGCATTCACCAACCGACAAGCTAAATTTGCCACCGTGGAGCAACTATACTTAGGGCGAAGCTTGGATGTTATGACCGATCGCGCCGACGCATCCCGTCAGAGTTGGGATGATAAGTATATCTCGGTGGAACATCTTTGGGTTGGGTTTGCCGAAGATGAACGTATCGGACGAAAATGTTTACGCAGTTTTAACCTTGATCCTCAAGACTTAGAACAGGCTATAAAATTGGTACGGGGAAGTCAGAAAGTTACTGAAAAGGATCAAGAAGATCGTTATGAGGCTTTGGAAAAGTACGGTCAGGATCTTACCGAAGCAGCAAGGGAAGGGAAGTTAGATCCAGTTATTGGCAGAGATGAAGAGATACGCAGAGTCATCCAAGTTTTGTCCCGTCGTTCTAAGAATAATCCTGTTTTGATCGGAGAACCAGGTGTAGGAAAAACAGCGATCGCAGAAGGGTTAGCACAACGAATAATCAACGGAGATGTGCCGGAATCATTGAAAAATCGGCAATTAATCTCTTTGGATATGGGTAGTTTAGTGGCAGGGGCAAAACTGCGGGGACAGTTCGAGGAACGGTTACAGTCGGTTATTCGAGAAGTCACTAACTCGGATGGTCAGATTATTCTTTTTATCGATGAACTGCACAACGTAGTTGGCACGGGATCGCGCGAAGGAAGTTCGATGGATGCAGGGAACCTTCTCAAACCTATGTTAGCACGGGGAGAATTGCGCTGTATTGGTGCAACCACCCTGGATGAGTACCGTAAGCATATCGAGAAAGATCCGGCCTTAGAACGGCGTTTTCAGCAGGTATATATTAAGCAGCCCACCGTAGAAGACACTATTTCTATTCTCAGAGGACTAAAAGAACGCTACGAAGTGCATCATGGGGTTAAAATAACCGACTCTGCTTTGGTGGCGGCGGCTACCTTATCCCACCGCTATATTACTGATAGATTTCTGCCGGATAAAGCGATTGATTTAGTGGATGAAGCTGCTGCAAAACTAAAGATGGAAATTACTTCTAAACCGGTGGAACTAGAAGACGTAGATCGCCGTTTGATGCAACTACAAATGGAAAAATTATCTTTAGAAGGAGAAGAACAAAGAGGGATGTTAGTTGTTGATAAATCCTCTAAAGAAAGATTAGAGAAAATTCAGCAAGAAATTCAAGAATTAGAAAAAATACACGAAAGATTAGGGAATCAATGGCAATCTGAAAAACAGATGCTAGAGGAAATTAATGTACTTAAAGAACAAGAAGAGGAATTACGCCATCAAATTGAACAAGCAGAAAGAGATTATGATCTTAACACCGCCGCTCAATTAAAGTACGGTAAATTAGAAGGATTACAACGACAATTAGAGGTCAAAGAAACAAGATTAATTGATATTCAATCCCAAGGGGAAACTCTATTAAGAGAACAAGTTACGGAGTCCGATATTGCTGAAATTGTAGCAGAATCCTCCGGTATTCCTGTTAACCGTTTATTGGGTTCAGAAAGGCAAAAATTGTTAGATTTAGAAGGCCATTTACACCAACAAGTCATAGGCCAAGAAGAAGCAGTTTCTGCGGTTGCGGCTGCCATTCGTCGCGCTAGAGCCGGAATGAAAGATCCCTCTCGTCCTATTGGTTCCTTTCTGTTTATGGGGCCAACAGGGGTAGGAAAGACAGAACTAGCGAGGGCTTTAGCTTCCTTTCTCTTTGAGTCGCAAGATGCCATGATTCGCATCGATATGTCGGAATACATGGAAAAACACGCCGTTTCGCGGTTGATTGGTGCGCCTCCCGGATACGTGGGTTACGATCAAGGGGGACAGTTATCCGAAGCAGTGCGCCGCCGTCCCTATTCCGTTATCCTCTTGGATGAGGTAGAAAAGGCACATATCGACGTTTTTAACATCTTATTACAAGTGCTGGATGATGGACGCATTACGGATTCTCAAGGTCGTATCGTGGATTTCCGTAACGCTATCATCGTTATGACCAGTAATATCGGTAGCGAATATATTTTAAGTTTAGCAGGGGATGATGATAATTATGAAGCCATGCGGAAGAAAGTTTTACAAGCATTACGGAAGCATTTTCGTCCTGAATTTTTGAACCGTATTGATGATTTAATTATCTTCCATACCCTCAAGAAACAGCAATTAAGACACATTGTAACTCTACAACTTAAGCGCATTGAAAGGTTATTAGATGAGCAAAATATTGGCATTGCGTTAAGTGATTCTGCCCTTGATTACATTGTCAATTCCGGTTATGATCCTGTCTATGGTGCTAGACCTCTGAAACGAGCTATCCAAAGGGAATTAGAGAACCCTATTGCTACTAAAATACTAGAGATGACTTTTGGTTCTGGGGATACAATTTTTATTGATTGTAAGGATAATAAATTACTCTTTGATAAGAAGAAAGATCAGCAAGTTCCCAGTGTTGAAGTTGAGGTTGTTTCTTAATAGTAAGGTGACAAATTTATCAGTTGTCAGTTATCAGTTATCACTGTTCCCTTAATACCTCAAACTCAGATTCTCACAACCAATCACTGATTGCTATAGCTGTAACTGACATCTTGTATTACACCAGTTTTCGACTTAGTGTGGTACAAGAAGTTAAGGCAGGAGGCAGGTGTAAAATCTACTTTAATAGCTCGCAAAGTTCTGTAGTACAAAAACACTTAACAATCAAAAACAAGACAGCGCACTAAGAGATATGATTCCTGCCTACTCTCAACTGTAACGCTTATTTTTGTCTAGATACTTAGTCCGAAAAGTATTATTCCTCAAACTTAGATAAAGAGAAATTTTCTCAGTAATCAACGCTACAATTACTAGAAAAATTTAGTTTTTAGTTGTTATGATAAAAAGCCCTTTAGTTATTAGTCGTCTGAAAAATTATGGAAAAACTGTAAACATTTCCCAAAACAATCAGATCCCTGATACCATTAAGTTAAATATTTGTTAAGAATCCTTTATTATTTCTACACAAGTTGCTCTCAAACCATCCTTGACACTGTTTTCAGGAGTTCATCTCTAAAATGACTGCCCAAAAAAAACCTTTCCCTAATTATCACTTATTAGATTCTCCTTTTAATAATGAAGATTATCCCCTAGATAAGCCGGAAGAAGCCTGTGGCGTTTTTGGGGTATTAGCCCCCGAAAGAGAAGTAGCTAAACTGACTTATTTTGGTTTATACGCTTTACAACATCGTGGACAAGAATCAGCCGGGATCGCTACTCTAGACAAAAACAGTATCCACATTCATAAAGACATGGGCTTAGTTTCTCAAGTCTTTAATCAAGAAATCCTACAAACCTTCTCAGGTGGTATAGCTGTTGGCCATACCCGTTACTCTACCACAGGATCAAGCCACAAAGCCAACGCTCAACCGGCTGTCTTAAAAACTCGCCTTGGTAGCTTGGCTCTAGCACATAATGGCAATCTTGTCAATACCTTAGAATTGCGCCGAACCCTAGAAAAGCGGGGCTGTGATTTTAATACTAGCACCGATTCAGAAATGATCGCCGTAGCGATAGCTCAAGAAGTAGACCAGGGAAAAGACTGGTTAGAAGCCGCTGTGAGTGCTTTTCCCTTGTGTTCGGGGGCTTACAGCTTGGTTATTGGAACCCCTGAAGGATTAATGGGAGTGAGAGATCCCAACGGTATTCGCCCTTTAGTAATAGGGACTTTAGACCAAGATCCCATGCGTTATGTTTTAGCCTCAGAAACTTGTGCTTTAGATATTATTGGGGCTGACTATTTAAGGGATGTGGAACCCGGGGAATTAGTCTGGATCACAGAGGAAGGATTATCTTCTTTTCATTGGACACAACAACCAGAACGAAAATTGTGTATCTTTGAGATGATCTATTTTGCTCGTCCTGATAGCCTAATGCACGACGAAACCTTGTATAGTTATCGGGTGCGTTTAGGGCAACAACTAGCCAGAGAGTCTTGTGTCAAGGCAGATTTAGTGATGGGGGTCCCTGACTCCGGTATTCCTGCCGCTATCGGCTTTTCTCAGGTATCTGGCATTCCTTACGGCGAAGGGTTGATCAAAAATCGTTATGTGGGACGGACGTTTATTCAACCCACACAACACATGAGAGAGTCCGGGATCAAAATGAAGTTAAACCCCCTCAAAGACGTTTTGAAGGGAAAAAGGGTCATTATGGTAGATGATTCTATTGTGCGAGGAACCACCAGCCGAAAAATTGTCAAAGCTTTGCGAGATGCCGGGGCAAAAGAAGTTCACATGAGGATTTCTTCTCCTCCTGTTACCCATCCTTGTTTTTATGGTATTGATACCGATAACCAAAGTCAATTAATTGCGGCCACAAAAACTGTTGCCGATATTTGCGAACAAATAGGTGTGGACTCCTTGGCTTATTTGAGTTGGAAAGGGATGTTACAGATGACACAAGAAGATCCCAATAGCTTTTGTTCAGCCTGTTTTACGGGGGATTATCCCATTAGTATTCCTGATAATCTCAAAGACTCTAAACTAATGTTAGAACAAGTAAGAGCCTAACAGTAGATGGCACTTTGCAGATGTTCCCGATCGCTTTATAGTGATAGGTAATCCCCAGTATAATATTGCAATATTGTGAAAAAAATTTCTATTCTTGGCTCTACTGGTTCCATTGGTACCCAAACTCTCGACATCGTTAACCAATATCCCGATCAATTTCGAGTTGTGGGTTTAGCCACTCGTTCTAATGTTGATTTATTAGCCCAACAAGTTAAACAGTTTCGTCCAGAAATTGTCGCTATTTGTGATGAAAATAAACTAGGAACCCTTAAGGATGCTGTAGCAACAATGGACTATTCTCCTATTATTTTGGCAGGAGAAGAAGGGGTTATAGAAGTTGCCCGTCACGGTGACGCAGAAAGTGTGGTAACAGGTATTGTCGGGTGTGCCGGTTTATTGCCCACCATTGCAGCCATACAAGCAGGAAAAGATATTGCTTTAGCTAACAAGGAAACCCTGATCGCAGGGGGACCTGTTGTGTTACCTTTAATCGAAAAATACGGGGTAAAACTATTACCAGCAGACTCGGAACATTCTGCTATTTTTCAATGTTTACAAGGGGTTCCAAACGGAGGTTTAAGACGGATTATTTTAACCGCTTCTGGAGGTGCATTTCGGGATTGGCCAGTGGAAAAATTAGAGTATGTTACGGTACAAGATGCTCTCAAACATCCTAATTGGTCTATGGGTCAAAAAATAACCGTTGATTCTGCTACCTTAATGAACAAAGGTTTAGAAGTAATTGAAGCCCATTTCTTGTTCGGTATGGATTACAAAAATATTGATATTGTTATCCATCCACAAAGTATTATTCACTCATTAATTGAGTTACAAGATACCTCGGTTTTAGCGCAGTTAGGATGGCCTGATATGCGTCTACCTTTATTATATGCCCTATCTTGGCCCGAAAGAATTTATACCGATTGGGAACAGTTAGACTTAGTAAAAGCAGGTAGTTTAACCTTCAGAGAACCAGATCACGATAAATATCCTTGTATGCAGTTAGCCTACTCAGCAGGAGAAGCAGGAGGGGCAATGTCTGCGGTTTTAAATGCGGCCAATGAGCAAGCAGTAGCCTTATTTTTACAAGAAAAAATTGCCTTTTTAGATATTCCTAAAGTTATCGAAAAAACCTGCGATAATTTTAGAGATGATAACCCTTCTAATCCCAGTTTAGAGGATATTTTAGAGGCAGATAATTGGGCAAGAAAAACTGTTTTAATAGAAGCCGAAGTATTGGCAAAAAATAATAAAGTTATTTCTGTAAAATAAGAAGTAGTCAGAATACATTTGTAAGCGTTCAGCTATCAGCCATCAGCTGAAATATATCAATCCCTATCGTCCACTGTAAGTAAGATTATGTAAGTAAGATTAAATGAATGCTGAACGCTGTGCGATAGCGCCGGAACGGAGTGAGGAACTGCTGGCCGCTTACTAATTTAAGTTTTCCTATACTGGTGCAAGATGTGAATTATATCGAACTCAGGTTCATAAGTTTGAGAGAATATAAGCATCTGGTTCACTATGTTAGTATATAAAGTCTTGATAACTAATATTTTTTAAACAATGTGCCGATGAGTGTAATACTATTTGTTGCTGCTTTATTAGTTTGCTGGTTAGTATTTCGTTGGCTATTTGCCGTGGCTAAGTCAACTGCTACTACTGTTATAACCATAGGAATTATTATATTTCTATTACAGTTTGCCTTCGGGATAACTTCTCAAGACTTATTAAAGGAAATTATTAATCTTCCCCAAAGGTTTCAACAATTATTATCACGATGAAGTATTTTTTATTAAAATGGTACGGATTCTTCTGTAAAACTTGCGGAATTAATAACCACTATTGTTATTAACTGATAGTGGTTATAAGCTGGTTAGTAAAATAAATTAACCATAAGAAAAGTTCCACTGACTTAATTTTTGACAGCTGGTTCTATGGGTTCTAAAGGCCGTGCCTCTGTGGAAGTTTCTAAGAAATTTGCATAAACCCATCCCCCTAAAACAGCACCAATAATAGGAGCCAGCCAAAATAACCATAATTGAGCGATGATTTCTACATTGCCACAAAATAGGGCTACCCCTGTACTTCTAGCAGGGTTAACAGCAGTATTAGTCACAGGAATGCTGATTAAGTGAATTAGGGTTAATGCTAAACCGATGGCTACCGGACCAAAACCACTAGGAGCTAAGCGATCGGTTGCTCCCATAATAACTAATAAAAACATAAAGGTCATAACGATCTCAGTCACTAAAGCAGAGAACAAATTATAACCTCCTGGAGAGTGGGTTCCATAACCATTGGTAGCTAATGGGTTCCCGGCGGTTAAGTCTAAAGCCCCATTTCCACTAGCAATTATGAATAACACGCCCCCGGCGGCGATCGCTCCTAATACTTGTGCCACAATATAAGGCAGTAAATCAGAGCCATTAAAACGCTTTCCTGCTAATAAACCAAAGGAAACCGCCGGGTTAAAATGACCCCCAGAAATATGACCTACGGCATAGGCCATGGTTAAAACCGTCAGTCCAAAGGCAAGGGAAACACCTAAAAAACCCAATCCTAAAGGGTTTCCCTCTCCTCCGAAGTTGGCTGCGAGAACTGCACTCCCACAACCTCCTAGCACTAGCCAAAAAGTACCAAAAAATTCAGCTACATATTTTTTGTTCATGATTAAATTATCTGTTCATTTTGCTGGAAATTGACTATAAACTATCAGTGATTTCCCGTAAATGCAAGGTCATTAATAATTTTTCAATATTTGTTTAACATTTGGTCATAGTAAAGGGCTTTTTGGGTTAAGAAATAAGTGTTTTTATTAATTTTTCATTAATACATTATTTACCAATACAAAAACGACTAAAAATTCTATCTAGAACCGATTCGGTTATCCCCTCTCCTGTGATTTCTCCTAATGCTTGGATAGCTGCTCGCAAGTCAATAGTCCAGAAATCCAAGGGGAAGTCTTGATTAATGGTAATTTGGACTTGATCTAAGGCAATTTTGGCACTGGTTAAAGCGGCTGCTTGCCTTTTATTAATGGCAAAGTCTAGGTTACTAGCCATCAATTTATCTTGATTTATGGCTTTTAAAATAGCTGTTTCTAAAGCTTCAATTCCCTGATTATTGGCAGCAGAAGTCTTGACAATTTCTGTTTTTTGTGCAGTAAACTGAGACAAATCTGGGGTAGCTAAATCAATTTTATTAATTACTAATATCAGGGGACGATGATGTATTGCCTCATAAATTTCCTTGTCTTCTTTTGTCCATCCCACTGTCGCATCAAGAGTAAACAAAACGAGATCCGCTTGACTAGCAGCCAACTGCGATCGCTCAACCCCGATTTTTTCTACCTGATCCGTTGTCTCACGGATACCGGCTGTGTCTAATACTTGGATAGGGATACCTCCCACCACTAACTGAGATTCCACCACATCCCGAGTGGTTCCTGGTAAGTCGGTAACGATCGCTCGATCGCTACGACTCCAAGCATTGAGCAAACTGGATTTCCCCACATTAGGACGACCCACAATGGCTACTTTCAAGCCGTTCCTTAACAGTTCACCTTTGTCTGCGGTGTTTAAAATGCCCTCAACCTGCTCTAAAATCTCCTCTAAGCCGTGAGAAATAGCTTTTTGATTTAGTGGGGGTAAATCTTCTTCAAAATCGATTCTAGCTTCAATTTCAGCGAGAATGTCTAGACAGCGATGGCGTAATTTTTGGATCGGTTGAGCCAGTTTCCCCTGCAAGCCGGCCAAAGCCATTTCCGAAGCTTGTTGCGATCGCGCGCCGACCAATTGGCTAATACTTTCCGCCTGGGTTAGCTCAATTCTACCGTTGAGAAAGGCGCGCAGGGTAAATTCCCCTGGTTGGGCTAAGGTAGCACCTTGTTCCAAACACAACTTTAGCACCTGTTGTACAGGCATAATGCCACCGTGACAGTGGAATTCCACCACATCTTCGCGAGTGTAAGAACGGGGGGCTAACATAATCAGCAGTATAGCTTCATCGATCACCTGTTGGCTTTGAGGATCACGAATATGACCATAAAGAATGCGATGGGATTGCCATTTTTGCTTTCCTGGGGCCACAAATAGAGTTTGAGCAATACTCAAGGCGTTATTCCCCGATAAACGAATGATTCCGATGCTTCCTTGTTGGGGTACAATAGCCGTAGCGATCGCTGCGATGGTTTCTCCTTGAGTTATAATTCTTGTCATCACTATTTGAGTAAAAATATCATCTAAAACTTTGTATGTTTAAAGAGGAAAGACCTTTAGAGGGAGAGGCTTTAATTAAAGAAGTTTGTCGTCGTATTCGAGTAGCTAGAAGTTACTGGGATGCTCATAATAATCGCGCTTGTCGACGAGAAAGAGAACAGGCATTACTATTATATAATCGTTTAAGTAAACAAGAAAAAGAGAAAATTCCTCAAGTCCTAAGAGTTTGGCTTCGTTATCGTAGTGAGAAATATTTTGGTTCTCATCAAACTCAACCAGGAAAAAATAAGAAGAAAAAAAGGACTAAGTAGTAGCAAATAATATTAAAAATATAAGCAAATATTTTCTTATTGGGATATAGCAGTTCTCATACTTGTGAGGTACAGAGGTTATCACTTTGAGGCAGGAGGCAGAAGGCAGAGGGCTGGAGTTAGGTGTACCTTATGAGTCCGAGAAACGCTATATATAGATTACAAATTCAGAGAAAAATAGTCCCCACACTTTCCACCCCTCCCTGTTACTGAGCGAAGTCGAAGTACACTTCCCACCCTCACTAAACTGAGATTTTGATACACCCAACTGAAAACTGCTATTAGAATCGGATTTGGTATGATTTTCACCTTTTAGTGAAGTTGTTAATCTATCAGTCTTTACATTTAGATGGCTGCGACTTCTGATCAACAACTTTTGCAGCAAAGTTTTTAGAGAGTCGAATAAACTTAAATCCTTTCTTTACTGAACCTTTCCAAGCTTGTTTGGCTTCATAACCAGTATTGTCTTTATCATTTGTGTGCATGTGGGCACGGATGATGATTACTTGTTCTGGAGAAATCTTGACAGGTTTGCTTGAACTAGAAAAAGGTTGCTCATCTAGCCTGTATTATTCATGAGAGAATGAAGGAAAAGCCTGAAAGCTTTATCTCATA